>NZ_JBHVWC010000022.1:0-90563 GCF_042882445.1 Kitasatospora sp. NPDC058218
CCCGCGAAGGCCGCCCGGGCGTCCTGGAACACGTACTGCACGGCGGCGAGTTCGGCGCGGTCACGGCGCCGGACACTACGCGGCAGCGGTGCGCCGTCGAGCCGCAGGAGGCCCCGGTGGCGGGAGTGCAGCCCGGCGAGACAGCGGCCCAGCGTGGTCTTGCCGCTGCCGGAGCGGCCGACCAGGGCCAGGCACTCCCCCGCCCGGAGCGTGAGGTGCACGTCGTGCAGGACGGCACCGCCGCCGGGGTGGCGGGCGGTGAGGCCGGTGACGGCGAGGCGCGCCGGCCCGGGCGGGCGCGGCCGGGCCGGGGGGACGGCCGGGGCGGGCCGGCCGGGCACCACCGGCGCGGGCTCGTCGAGCACCGCCGACGGCGGGCCGCAGCGCCGCACCCGGCCCGCTTCGAGGACGACCACCTCGTCCGCGAGCTCCGCCACCACGCCCAGGTCGTGGCTGAGCAGCAGGATGCCCGTGCCGCGCGCGGCCAGGGTGCGGAGCAGGGCGGTGAGCCGCGCCTTGGTGCGCGCGTCCTGGCCGGTGGTGGGCTCGTCGGCGACGATCACCCGTGCGCCGAGCAGCAGTGCCTGGGCGAGCACCACGCGTTGCTGCTGGCCGCCGGAGAGCTGATGCGGGAATCGTCGCAACACGCCCTCCACACCTACCAGTTCGGCGTCCCGCAGAGCGCCCTCGACGGCGGCCGGTCCGACGCCGGTCCGGCGGGCGATGTCGCGCAGCAGCACGCCGACCCGGCGGGCCGGGTTGAGCACGGTGGCGGGGTGCTGCGGGAGGTAGCCGATCGGGCCGGCCGAGCCGGTGACCGTACCGCCGACCTGCGCCCCGGGCGGGTACTCCCCCAGCAGGGCGAGCGCGGTGGTGGTCTTGCCGCTGCCGGAGGGCCCGACCAGGGCGGTCACCCGGCCCCGGCGCACCCGCAGGCCGACGCCGTCCACCAGTGCTCGCCCGTCCACCGTCACCCGCAGGCCGTCCGCGCTCACCAGCACCGGTGCGGTCATCGTCGCGTCCCCTTCCCGCCGCCGCCGTGCAGGGCGGCGTCGAGCAGCAGGTTGGTGCCGGTGGCGAGGCCGGCGATCAGCAGCGCGGGGACGACCACCGCCCAGGGCTGGAGCAGGAGGCCGGGTCGGTTGCGGTCCACCATCACCGCCCAGTCGGCGGCGTCCGGCTGCACGCCCAGGCCGAGGAAGGCCGCCGTGGCGACCAGGTGGAGCGCGCCGACCAGCCGGGTGCCGGCATCGGCGGCGAGGGTGCGGCGGATCGACCGGGCCACCTGGCCGAACGCGATCCGCGACCAGGACTCCCCGTGCAGCCGCAGTGCCTCCACCGCCGGGCGCGCGGCGGCCTCCACGGCGGCCGCGTGCACCACCCGGGCGATGTCCGGCACGGCCGCCACCGCGACCAGGAGGGCCAGCCCGGCCGGCCCGGGCGACAGGGCGGTGGCGGCCAGCAGGACGAGCAGCAGCGAGGGCACCGCGATCAGCACGTCCACCGGCCGCAGCAGCACCTCCTCCAGCCAGGCCCGCCCGGTGAGCGCGGCCGCCAGCGCGAGCGGCAGCGCCAACGCGTACCCGAGCGCCGTCGCGGCGACCGCCACCAGGACCACCGGCCGCCCACCGAGCAGGATCTGGCGCCAGACGTCGCGCCCGGTGAAGTCGGTGCCCAGCCAGTGCCCGCCGCCCGGGGTGAAGGAGACCGCGCGCGGCCCGGCCTCCCCCGCGAGCAGGGGACCGAACAGCGCGAGCAGCAGCGGCCCGGCGATCAGCGCGGCGCCCAGCAGGTACCGGCGCGTGCCACCGGCGCTCCCGGCCTCCCGCGCCCTCACACCGCCACCTCCGCCCGGGGCGCCAGCCGACGGGCCACCAGGTCGGCGGCCAGGTTGAGCAGCACCGTCACCACGCCGAACAGCACCGCCAGGGCCTGCACCACCGGAACGTCCCGGGCGGCGACCGCGTCCAGCAGCACGGTGCCGAGGCCGGGGATCACGAACAGCGCCTCGACGACGATCACCCCGCCCAGCAGCCAGTCCGCGGTCCGGGCGAGTTGCTGGGCGGCCGGGGCCAGCGCGTTGGGCAGGGCGTGCGTCCAGCGCACCCGGGCCGGCGCGACGCCGCACCGCAGCGCGTGGACGGCGTACGGCGCGGCCATCGCCTCGATCAGGCCGGCCCGGACCAGCCGGGCGATCGAGCAGACCGGGCGCGCCAGCAGCACCAGCACCGGCAGGACCAGGACGGCCGGCTGCCGCCCGAGTCCGCCGACGGCGGTCGGTGGCAGCCAGTCCAGCCGCAGCGCGAACACCGCGGTCAGCAGCACTCCGAGGGCGAACTCCGGTACCGCGTGGACGGCGAGGGTCAGGGTGCTGATCGCGCGGTCCAGCGGCCCTCCCTCGCGGCGGGCCGCGAGCATGCCCAGGCCGACCGCGGTCGGGGCGAGCAGGGCCAGGGTGAGCGCGGCCAGCAGCACCGTCGGCCCGAGGGCGTCGGCGAGCAGGCCGGCCACCGGGCGGCCGCCGGCCAGCGAGCGCCCGAGTTCGCCGTGCGCCAACTCCCCCACCCAGTCGGCGAATCGTTCGACCGCCGGGTGGTCGAGCCGCAGCGCCTCGCGGATCGCGGCGATCCGCGCCGGCCCGGGGTCGTCCCCGGCCAGGGCGACGGCGGCGTCGCCGGGCAGGGCCTCGGTGAGGGCGAAGACCAGCACCGGGACGGCCGCCACCTGGGCCGCGCCGAGCAGCAGCCGGCGTCCGGCCCAGGCCCGCAGCGGTGTGCTCACGCCAGCCAGACCTGGTCGAAGCGGGCCCAGTCCAGGGTGTTCGCGGGGGCCTCGGCGTCGACGCCGCGCAGGCGGGGTGCGGTGCCGACGATCCAGTCCGCGAAGCCCCAGATCAGGAAGCAGCCCTCGTCGTACAGCCGGCGCTGCATCCGCTCGTAGAGCGCCGCGCGGGCCGCCTGGTCGGCGGTGGACTGGGCCTGTGCGTACAGGTCGTCGAAGTCCCGGTGGCGCCAGTGGCCGGCGTTGGTGGTGGAGTCGGAGAGCAGCCGCTGGGAGATGTGCGACTCGATGGGCAGCGCGCCCGAGCGGTAGGAGGCGAGCACGCCGCCGTCCAGGATGTCCTTCCAGTAGGTGTCCTTGCTGCCGACCTTCACCTCGACGGTGACGCCCGCCCGGGCCGCCTGCTCCTTGAAGATGCCGGCCGCCTCGACGAAACCGGCGGCGACCGGGGAGGTGTCCAGGGTGACCTTCAGCCCCTCGGCCCCGGCCTCGCGCAGCAGGGCGCGGGCCCGGGCGAGGTCCTGGGTGCGCTGGGGCAGGGCGGCCGGGTAGTACCGGGCGCCCTTGCCGAAGAGGTCGTTGCCGATCTCGCCGGCCCCGGAGAGGGCGCCGTCGACCAGCTCCTGCCGGTCGGCGATCAGGAAGAAGGCCTGCCGCACGCGCGGGTCGTCGAAGGGCGGCCGGTCGGTCTTCATCACGAACCCCTGCATCGCGCTGCCCCGCAGCCGGACGATCCCGATCCGCCCGCCGCCCTGGTGCGCACGGGCCGTGGCGGGCGTCAACTCGTGGGCGTAGTCGGCCTGTCCGGCGAGCAGGGCGTTGGCGCGGGCCGACTCCTCGGCGGCGTCGAGGATCTCCAGCCCGTCCAGGTGCGGGGCGCCCTCCCAGTAGCCGTCGAACCGCCGGAGGAGCAGCGAGTGGCCGGGCTCGAACCCGACGAAGGCGAACGGGCCCGAGCCGACCGGCCGGTCGAAGGACTCCGCCCCCTCGGGCACGATGTAGGCACCGAACGCGGCCAGCACGTTGGGGAATTCGGCGTACGGGCGCTTGAGCCGGAACTCCACGGTGGCGGCGTCGACGGCCCGGCTGGCGGCGAGGTCGATCGGTTCGAGGGAGGCGCGGGCCCGGAACGCCCGCTTCGGGTCGGCTATTCGGCGGTAGCTGTGCAACACGTCGGCGGCGGTGACGGGCCGGCCGTCGTGGAAGGCGGCCGGACGCAGCCGGACCGTCCAGGTGTCCAGGGCGGCGTTGGGCTCCCAGCCGCTCGCCAGCCGGGGCACGGCGGCGAGGTCGGAGCCGAAGTCGGCGAGCTTGTCGTAGAGGGCCTTGGCCCGGGCGGCGTCGGCGAAGAGGTTGACGAGGTGCGGGTCGAGGGTCTCGCCGGCTCCGCCGCCGGCGAAGACGGCGCGCAGCCGCCCGCCGGCGCGCGGCGCGGTGCCGGCGTCGGCGTCGGCGTCGGCGGCCACGGGGTTCGTGCGCCCCGGGCTGCAGGCCGCGAGGCCGAGGGTGCCTGCGGCGGCGGCGAGCACGGTGCGGCGGGCAAGGGGGCGGCTCATCGGGTCATCTGCCCTTTCCGGTAGGCGAGTTCGGGAGGTGCCGGCCTTCGAGCCGGGCGACCAGGTGGAGGCGGTCGTCGGCGGCGGTGTCGGCGGGACGGTCGCCGTCGGTCCAGGCCGGTTCGGTGCGCGGGCCGGGCCGGTCGTAGAGGTCGAGGACGGTGAAGCCGTGGGCGGCGAGCAGGTGGCGAAGCTCCTGCGGGAAGAGCAGCCGCCAGGCGGAGTACTGCTCGACGGCCGGGGAGCCGTCGTCGCTGGTCCACGTCCTGGTGCGGCGCAGGAGTTGGGCTGCGTGGTCGATCCGGAGCACGGTGTGCGAGGTGTGGGTGACGCCGTCGCGGGAGACGCTGTCGGTGCGCGGGGTGTCGAGGAGTTCGGTGCGGCCGAGGAAGAAGGCGCCGTTGCGCATCTCGGCGACCAGCAGGCCGCCCGGGCGCAGGTGGCGGCGGAGCCGGCCGAACAGCGCGTCGAGGTCCTCGTTGGTGTGGCAGTACAGGAGGACGCTGTCCAGGCAGAGGACGGCGTCGAACCGGCCGGGGAGGCGGAAGGTCCGCATGTCGCCGACGTGGTAGTCGGGCCCGGGGTGGTGCGTGCGGGCGTGCCGGATCATCGCCTCCGAGCTGTCGAGACCGGTCACCGTGCGTCCGGCGGCGCGGTGCAGCCAGCCGGCGTCCCGGCCGGTGCCGCAGCCGAGGTCGAGCACGTCCGGTCCCGCGCGGTGGTCGCGGAGCACCGACTCGGCCCATCGGGCGGCGATGAACCCCGGGTCGGGGAAGCGGAGTTCGTAGAGCTCCGGGGTGTCGGTGAGCAGGTTGTGGCCGGTCATCGGGCCTCGCTGGGGAGTGGGCGGGCGGGGGCGGGGAGTCGGCCGGTGCGGTGCAGCCGGGCGAGCGCGGCGGCGGAGCCGAGGCCGAGGGCGGCGCAGAGCAGCCAGGGCGCGGCGGCGGAGCCGTCCATGGCGCGGCCGACGGCGGTGTTGCCGACGGCGGCGGCGAGGCCGGAGACCACGTAGTACAGGCCGTAGTAGGTGCCGGTCAGGCCGGCGCGGCCGAAGGCGGGGATGAGGGTCAGGACGAAGGGCTGGGCGGTCATCAGACCGAGTTGGAGCAGCAGCACGCCACCGAGGACGCCGGGCAGCCCGGGGGCGGTGAGCGGGAGCAGGAAGCCGGTCGCGGCGACGGCGAGGCCCGCCGCGATCCAGCGGCCGGGCGGGCCGTGCCGCTGGAGCAGGGTGGTGACGCGGAGTTGGAGGGCGAGGTTGGCGAGGGTGCTGGTGAGGAAGACCAGGCTGACCGCGCCCGCCCAGCCGGTGGCGCGGCGGGCGGCGTCGGGCAGCAGCAGGTAGAGCTGGCTCTCCATGCCGAACAGGCCGACCATGGCGAGCGCGAAGGCCAGGAACCCCCGGTCGCCGGCCACTTCGCGCCAGTCGGCGAGCACCCCGCGCGGCGGCGGCGGGACGGCCCGCCCGGGGAGGGCGAACGCCTGCGCGACGGTGAGCAGGGCGAACACGCCGGCGGCGGTGAGCGCGGCGGCGCGGAAGTCGACCAGCAGCAGGACGGTGCCGAGCAGGGGGCCGGCCAGCGCCCCGGTGGTGGCGAACACGTTGAACAGCGCGAACGCCTCGGCCTTGCGGTCGGCGGCCTCGTGCGCGACATAGGTCCGCACGGCGGGGTTGAACAGGGCGCCGGCCAGCCCGCTGAGCGCCGACGCGGCCAGCAGCACGGTCAGCGACTCCCCGAGGGCGAACAGCCCGAAGCCGACGGAGCGCAGCGCACAGCCGGCGATGATGACGCGACGGGCACCGAGCCGGTCGGCGGCCGAGCCGCCGAGGATGAACAGACCCTGCTGGCTGAGGTTGCGCAGGCCGAGGACGGTGCCGACGGCGAGGGCGGAGAGCCCGAGGTCCTGCCCGAGGTGGCCGGCGAGGTACGGGACGAGCAGGTAGAAGCCGGTGTTGACGCCGAACTGGTTGACCAGCAGCAGCCGTACGGGCTTCGGAAAGCTCCGTACGGCGCGCAGTATCGTCACCGGCCGGCCGCCGGACCCGCGGCGGGGGCCGGGAGGACGCCAAGCCCGGCGCGGTCCGGGGTGCGGACGGTGCCGTCGGTGCCGCCGATGCCCTGCCAGGGGTCGTCGGCGAGCAACAGGTGCCCGTCCAGGTCGACCCAGCGGGCCCGGTCGGCGAGGTGCACGGCCGGGGCGATGCCGAGCGAGCTGGCGACGAGGCAGCCGAGCATCAGCTCGGTGCCGCTGCCCCGGAGCGCCGCGAGGATGCGCAGCACCTGGTGGACACCGCCGCACTTGGCGAGCTTCAGGTTGACCCCGTGGACCCGCCCGGCGAGCCGGCAGGCGTCCTCGTAGTCGACGGCGTCCTCGTCGGCGATCACCGGGATCGGCGAGCGTTCGGCGACGGCGGCGAGCGCGTCCGGATCACCGGGGGCGATCGGCTGCTCGACGGCCTCGACGCCGGCGGCGGCGAAGGCCGGGAGCAGGAGGTGGGCCTGCTCCCGGGTCCAGGCGCCGTTGGGGTCGAGCAGCAGCCGGGCCCCGGGAGCCGCCTCACGGACGGCGCGGACCCGGGCGAGGTCGTCCGCGGGGTCCGCGGAGCCGGCCTTGACCTTGAGCACGGTGAACCCGGCGGCGGCGAGCCGGGTGGCCTGGTCGGCGGCCCGGGCGGGCGGCTCGATGCCGATGGTGCGGGCGGTGGCGACGGCCACCGGCGCCGGCCGGCCGAGCAGCCGGTGGACGGGCTCGCCGGCCCGCTGACCGACCAGGTCGAGCAGGGCGGCCTCGACGGCGGCCAGCACCCCGGCCGACAGCTCCTTGAAGGGGGCCGCACCGCACCGGAGTTCGGCGAGCGCCTGGTCGGGGTCCGGGAGGCGCTCCAGGGCCGGGCGCAGCCCGCCGAGCTCATGTCGGATGAGCTCGGCGGGCAGCCGCAGGTAGCCGCTGGCGACGGCCTCGCCGTGGCCGGTGAGGCCGTCGTGGCGCACGGCGAGCCGGACGGCGTCGCGCTCGACGGTCACCGAACGGGAGATCCGCAGCGGCTCGGCGAGCCGGAGCCGTACGGTGCGGACATCGAGCCTCATCGGCCCTCCTCCGGGCGGTGGTCGGTGCGGTGGTCGACGGTGCGATGGTCGGTGCGATGGTCGGCGGTGCTGCCGTCCGCGCCGCCGCGGTCCGCGGGCTGGTGGACGGCGGGGCGGTGACCGGCGGCGGGGTCCGCGGGATCGGCCGGGCCGGTCCGCCCGGTGCGACAGCGCGCCCAGCCGGCGACCTCGACGGCCGCCGGGTGGGGGATCTCGATCGGGCGCAGCACGGCGCGCTCCGGCTCCAGCCCGTGCCGGTGGCAGAACCCGTCGTCGTAGACGGTGCCCAGGTAACGGTGCGGGCCGTCGGGGAAGACGGTGGCGACGGCGGCGCCCGGTTGCACCCGGGCGGCCCAGGCGGCGACCAGCGCGACGGCGCCGGTGCTCCAGCCGCCGCTGACGAACGCACCGCGGGCCAGCCGCCGGCAGGCGTCCACGGCCTCGGCCGGGCCGACCCAGTGGATCTCGTCGAAGGCCTGGTGCGCGACGTTGCGCGGGTGGATCGAGCTGCCGAGCCCGCGCATCAGCCGGGGTCGGGCGGGCTGACCGAAGATGGTCGAGCCGACCGAGTCGACGCCGATGATCCGCAGGGCCGGCCAGCGGCGGCGGAGCGGTTCGGCGAGCCCGGCACTGTGGCCGCCGGTGCCGACGCTGCAGACCAGCACGTCCAGGTGGTCGAGTTCGGCGGTGATCTCCTGGGCCATCGCCCGGTAGCCGGCCGCGTTGTCGGGGTTGTTGTACTGGTCGGGCCAGTAGGCGTCGGGGAGTTGGCCGAGCAGGGTGCGCAGCCGGGCCAGCCGGGCGGCCTGCCAGCCGCCGTGCCGGGCCGGTCGGTCGACGAGCTCCAGCCGGGCACCGTAGGAGTGGAGCAACTGGCGCATGGACGGTTCGAGTTCGGCGTCGCCCACCAGCACGACGGGGTGGCCGAGGGCCTGTCCGGCGAAGGCGAGGCCGATCCCGAGGGTGCCCGAGGTGGACTCCACCACCGTGGCTCCGGGCCGGAGTTCACCCCGCTCGTGGGCGCCGCGGAGCATGGCGACGGCGGAGCGGGCCTTCATCCCGCCGGCACCGAGGCCCTCCAGCTTGGCCCAGAACCCGGGGTGCGGGTGCGGCAGCGGGGTGCTGATCCGGGCGAGCGGGGTGCGGCCGAGCAGGGGCAGAAGGTCGGGGTTGCCGAGGGCGGTGGAGGCGAGCAGCGCGGTCACCGGACGCCGCCGTCCGGCCGGGCGGACGGCGGGCCGCCGTACAGGTGGAGCAGGCTGGGGCCGCCGTCGAGCCAGAAGAAGGGGTAGGGCTCGGCGCTGACCGCGCTCACGCCGTCGCCGAGCAGCCTGGGCAGGACGGCGCTGCCGGTCTGGGCGAAGAGCACCAGCGGCTTGCCGGTGGCGCGGGCGTGGGCGAGGAGCGGGTCCAGCGTGCCGTTGCCCAGGGTCATGCCGGAGGCGAGGATCGCGTCGCAGTCGTCGAGCCGGGCGAGGGCGTCGGGGTGCACGGGCTCGCCCCACTCGGTGGTGCCGCCCTTCAGGTCGCACGCGAGGTACCCGATGCCACGCGAACGGAGCTGCTCCAGCAGGGAGTTGACCACACCGACGACCAGCACCCGGCGGACCGTGCCGGCCGGGAGCAGTCCGACGACGGCGCGCGCCCGGGCCCGGGACTTCTCCAGCGAGCCGCCGGCCGGGACGGCGACCGGGCGGGCGCCGTGGGCCGGAGCGTGCGGGCGGCAGTGCATCAGGTAGGCGTCGAGCGCGGCGACCCGGACCGGTGTGAGCGGGTGGTCGAGCAGCTCGGCGACGCTGGCGCCGACGCAGTCGGTGAGCGCGTCGGCGGGCAGCTCGCCCGGTTCGACGGCGCAGGAGCCGACGGCCGCGCCGAGGCGCAGGCTGAGCACCTCGTTGCGGTAGCCGCGGGCGCGTCCGGCGTGCCGCACGGCCTGGGCGGTGGTGAAGGCGAGGGCGATCCGCTGCCCGGCCGGGTCGGGCCCGTACGCTCCGGCGCGGGCCGGCCCGGCGATCCGGTCCAGGGCCGTGCCGGGGAGGGTGGTGGTCATGCGGGCACCGCCGCGGCCTCGGCGGGACGGCCGGCGGCCGCACCGCCGTCGGGGCCCGGTAGGGCGGCCGCGGGCGCGTCGAACCCGGGCGCGTCGGATCCGTTCGCATCCGACCCGGTGGGCGCCTCGCCCGGGCCGTCGGCGGCGTACCGGGGGGTCAGCCCGGCGAGCAGCCGCTCGGCCGCCCGGCGGGCGCCGGCGCCGGTGGTGTCGGCGGTCATCACATGGCCCAGGTACTCGTTGTTGCTGGTGGCGGGCCGGACGTCGCGGCCGGGCCCGGCGAGAGTCAGCTCGACCACGGCGGGGTCGCGCCGGACGGCCGGCTCGCCGTCGAAGCCGTCCAGCAGGCCGGCCTGCTCCTCCCCCGGGACCAGGAAGGCGATCGCGGCGCTGGTGACGCCGGTGGGGTGGACGCTGAGGTCCGGGCGGCGGCCGAGGGCCACGTCCACGCAGGCGGCGGCGAGGTCGACGCCGGTGACCCGCCGGACCAGCTCGGTGATCCGGTTCCCGGCCGGGCGGGGATTGACCTCCACCACCCGGGGCCCGACCGGGGTCAGCTTGATCTCGGTGTGCGCGACGACCTGGTCCAGGCCGAGCGCGGCCAGCGCGGCGACGGCGGTGCCGGTGGCGGCCGCCGCGTCGGCGGGGGCCAGTGCGGCGGGGAACATGTGGCCGGTCTCGATGAAGGCGGGCGCGCCGCCGACGCTCTTGTCAGTGATCCCGACGACATGGACGACGCCGTCGGCGCAGACCGTCTCGACGCTGACCTCGGGGCCGGTCAGCAGCTCCTCCAGCAGGACGACGGGCGCCCGGCGCTGGCCGCGCGCATTGACCGGGAAGGCCTCCAGGGCCCTCAGTGCGGCGATGAGTTCGGGCTCGTCGAGGACCGCTCGGACGAACATCCCGGCGCAGAGGTCGACCGGTTTGACCACCAGCGGGAAACCGAGCACCCGGGCGGCGGCCAGTGCCTGCCCGCGGTCGGCGCAGAGGGCGTACGCGGGCCCGGGGACACCGGCCTCGGCGAGTGCGCGGCGGGTGAGGTCCTTGCGGCAGGCGGCGGCCACGGCCTCCGGCGGCGGCCCGGGCAGTCCGAGCCGGCGGGCGACCCGGGCGACCAGCGGCAGGTAGTAGTCGCAGGAGGAGACCACCCCGTCGAAGCCGAGCACGCCGTGCAGCCGCTCGACGTACGGGAGCAGGGCGGCCGGATCGTTGGTGTCGGCGGTGAGCACGTTCTCCGCGGCGAGCAGCGGGTGCGGGCCGTCGGCGGGCGCCGCCCGCAGGTAGTGGTGCAGGTCGCGGGTGAGGAAGGTGAAGCGGTGGCCGCCCTCCCCCAGCGCCCTGGGCAGCAGCCCGCTCATGGAGCCGACCCAGCTTTCGATCACCAGCAGATGCGCCACGGATCTCCCTCTCGACGACGGGTGCGGCAAGCCGGTCCGACGTGCCGAGGGAGAACGTAACGGCATTCGTTTTCATTTTCAACACGCCGGGGCCGACTCGTCGGCGAGGCGTCAGATGAAACTCGTTTTCATGTAGGGTGACGGGAACCCACCCCCGAGCCGACCAGTGGAGTCGCCTGATGGACCGTCAGGACGCCTGTGAGATCAGGCATGCCCGCCCCGAGGACGTGCCCGGAGCCCGCCGGCTGATCCTGGACACCTTCTACCGCGAGTTCGGCTACGGCTACGTTCCCGCCTGGCACGCCGACGTGGTCGATCTCCAGGGCCACTACCTCGACCACCCCCGGCACGCCCTGCTGGTCGCCGTCCACCGCGGCGAGGTGGTCGCCACCACCGCACTGCACTCCAGCGGGCCCGCCCACCCGCCGCATCCGCGCGAGCTCGTCGAGCGCTACCCCGGCGGCACCACCGCCCAGCTGGTCCGGGTCTATGTCCGGGCCGAGCACCGCCGGCACGGGCTGGCCCGCGAACTGGTCCGCCAGGCCTGCGAGTTCGCCGTGAACGAGGGCGGCTACCAGCACCTCTACCTGCACACCAACGCGGCGATCCCGGGCGCCGAGGCGTTCTGGCGCAGCCTCGCCGAGGAGGTGTACGACGCCCGGCCGAGCGGCGAGCACGGGCCCGGCGTGGCCACCGTCCACTTCGAGATCCCACTGCGCCGCCCGGCGGCGGTCTGACCCTCGCGACGGGGCACGCGCGGCGGGGCGCGGGTGGCGGCCGGCGGGGCGCCCGGGCCGCCGACGGGCAGGTGTCGGCCGCGGGCGCGAGTACGGCTCCGGCGAGCCGCGGAAGGCCGCGCGAAGCACTGTGACACAGGTCACACCGGGATGGGAATTTCCGGGGAGGGAATCCCCGTTTGCTCCTTCGTAGGCCTAAGCGGGGAACTTCTCCCCGCTACCCTGGGAGGAGCAAAGCAGTGAGCAGCAGCACCGCCGCCGCACCTGCCCGCAGCACGGAGCCCGTCCGTACGCCGAAGCTGCGCGCGGATGCGACTCGTAACCGTGAGCGGATCCTCCTGGCGGCGCGGGACGCCTTCGTCGAGCTCGGCGCGGACGCGCCGCTGGACGAGATCGCCAAGCGGGCCGGCGTCGGCAACGCCACGCTGTACCGGAACTTCCCGGACCGCTCGGCACTGATCCGCGAGGTGGCGCTGCTCATCAAGGGCCGTATCCTGGCCATCGCCGAATCGGCGACGGCGGAGGGTTCCGGCCCGTTCGACGCCCTTGAGCGGTTCGCACACGCCACCGTGGAGGAGAAGATCGGCGCGCTCTGCCCGATCCTCACCAACCAGGTCGACCCCTTCGATCCGGAGCTGGTGGACGCCCGTGAGCGGCTGGTGGCCGCCGTCGGCGGCCTCATGGCGCGTGCCAAGGAGGCCGGCGAGCTGCGGGCGGACGCCGACCACGGTGACCTGTTCATCGCGATGAGCCAGCTCACCCGCCCGCTGCCGGGCACCTCGTGCCGACTCCTGGACGAGTTCGTCCACCGGCACCTGCAGCTGTTCCTGGACGGCCTGCGGGCGCCCGCCCGCTCGACCCTGCCCGGCCGGGCCGCGACCTTCGAGGACTTCCACCCCGACCACTGACCCGCAGCCCCAGCGCTGACCGACGGCCCCGCCGGCCCACGACCGTACCGGCGGCCGTGGCCGACCGTGCCCGCCCCGCCCCACCGACTTCGTCCTGATCCGTAAGCACGCACCCCGAAGTGAGTACCTCCATGCCAAAAACCGACGCCCTGCCGGCCACCCAGCCCGATCCGCGGCGCTGGAAGGCACTGATATTCATCGGCCTCGCCCAGCTGATGGTCGTCCTCGACGCCACCATCGTGAACATCGCCCTGCCGTCGGCCCAGAAGGACCTCGGCATCACCGACGGCAACCGCCAGTGGGTGATCACCGCCTACGCGCTGGCCTTCGGTGGCCTGCTGCTGTTCGGTGGCCGGATCGCCGACCTGTGGGGCCGCAAGCGGACCTTCGTGGTCGGCCTCACCGGCTTCGCCCTGGCCTCCGCGCTGGGCGGCGCCGCCGCCAACACCGCCATGCTGCTCGGCGCCCGCGCCCTGCAGGGCGTCTTCGGCGCACTGCTCGCCCCGGCCGCGCTCTCGCTGCTGGCCGTGATGTTCACCGAGGCCAAGGAGCGCGCCAAGGCGTTCGGCATCTACGGCGCCATCGCCGGCGGTGGCGGCGCGATCGGCCTGATCCTCGGCGGTCTGCTGACCGAGTACATGAACTGGCGCTGGACCTTCTTCGTCAACATCCCGTTCGCCGTGGTCGCCGCCGTCGGTGCCGTCATGGTGATCCGGGAGCCCGCCCAGGGCCGCAACCGCAACCGTCTGGACATCCCCGGCGTGCTGCTGGTCACCACCGGCCTGGTCGCCCTGGTCTACGCCTTCACCCGCGCCGAGTCGGACGGCTGGACCTCCGGCATCACGCTGGGCCTGTTCGTCGCCGCCGTCGTGCTGCTGGCCGCGTTCGCCCTGGTCGAGATGAAGGTCAAGGCCCCGCTGCTGCCGCTGCGGGTCGTCCTGGACCGCAACCGCGGCGGGGTGTACCTGTCGCTGGGCCTGGCCGTGATCGGCATGTTCGGCCTCTTCCTGTTCCTCACCTACTACCTGCAGATCGTGCTCGGCTACAGCCCGGTGCTGACCGGCGTCGCCTTCCTGCCGATGGTGGCGGGCATGATCACCGGCTCGACCCAGATCGGCGCCCGGCTGATGACCCGCGTGCCGGCGCGCTACCTGATGGCGCCCGGCTTCCTGGTCGCCTCGGTCGGCATGCTGATCCTGACCCAGATCGGCCTGGACACCTCCTACCCGGCGCTGATCCTGCCCGGTCTGATCCTGATGGGCCTCGGCATGGGCACCGCGTTCATGCCCGCGATGAGCCTGGCCACGCACGGTGTCGAGCCGCGCGACGCGGGCGTGGCGTCCGCGATGGTCAACACCTCGCAGCAGGTCGGCGGCGCCATCGGCACCGCGCTGCTGAACACCATCGCGGCCAGCGCCACCGCGACCTGGCTGGCCGCCCACGCGGCCGCCGCGACCAGCCCGGCCGCCGCCCAGGCGGCGCAGTTCCAGGGCATGGTGCACGGTTTCTCGACCGCGATCTGGTGGTCCTTCGGCATCCTGGTCGCGGCCGCCGCGATCGCCTTCGCCCTGATCAACGCCGGTCGCCCCGACCAGGCGGCGGCGGGGTCGGGGGCGGCGGAGAACAACGAGGTGCCGGTGCTGGTGCACTGACCCCGCGGGGTACACACAAGGGTGCACGGCGGCCCGTCCGGTGTTTCGACACCGGGCGGGCCGCTCGCCGTTACTGGGGAGTCCACCGGGGCGCACACCCCGCTCGCGCCGGCCGAACCGCACCGGCTCACCGCCCACGAGCGGCCCCGCCCCCTCGAACTACCGGCCCCGGTGGACGAGAATGGGGTGGCCCACCCGGCCGGTGCGCCCACCCGCGCCCGTACGGACCCTCCCGTGGAACCGCACGGCGAGGGTGCCCGGACCCCCGGCCCACCGCCGAGGAGCACCACGCGATCACCGGCGGCCACCGTCACCGGGCCGGCCGCCCCGGCAGCACGGACACCGAGCCGCGACCGCGGCCCGCGGCACCGCACCGCCCTGGACAGGGAGGACATCGTGCACGACCGTAATGACCAGCTCGCCGACACCAGGTACCTCCTGCTCACCACCTTCGACGAGGACGGCGGCCGACTGTGCTCGGCGATCTGGGTGGTGGCCGACGGCACGGCACTCGGCATCTGGACACCCGCCCACTCCGGCGAGGCCGAGCGCATCCGCCGCCACCCCGAGGTGCTGGTGGGCCCCTGTGACGCCCACGGGCGGCCGACCGGCCGCCAGCTCCCCGCCCGGGCGGCGGTCTGCGACGAGGACGCCACGGCGCGCTACCGCGCCTCGCTGATCAACAAGTACGGCATGACGGCACTGATCGCCCTGGCCCGCAGCCGGTTCCGGCTGGGTCTGTCCGGGACGGTCGGCATCCGGATCACGCTCGACCGGGTGGAGCGGCGGCTGATCGGGCCGGAGTGGCAACTGCCGACGACCTACTGCCCGAACTGACCGGCCGAGCCGCCCGAACCGCCGGCCGCCCCGGGCCTGGGCCTGGGCCTGGGCACAACGTGCCGGGGGCCGGTCGCGCGACCGGCCCCCGGCACCGTTTCCGTCCCTGCCCGTGGCACTTTGCAAAGACACTTTGCAAAGTTCGCTGCGGCCCGCCCGGCCCCGACCCCGATCCCGGTCAGGCCCCCGGTCAGGCCACGTCGTCCGGAGCCTTGGCGAGGTCGCCCGGCTCGCAGGCCTCGCGGCCGGTCCCGACGTGCACCACGCGCACCGCCCGGTCGGGACCGCCGGGAACGACCTGCTGCTCACGCCCGCACCGCGGGCAGATCAGCGGGATGCGCGCCCTCCGGGGATCCTCGGCGGCGGACCCCGCACCGGCGTGCGGCGCCGTCACGAGAGCGGGTGGGTCGGGATCGGACTCACCTGCTGGATCTCGCCGTGGGCCTTGGTGAGGAGCTGCGAGGCGAGGTCGTTGAGCGCCCGGGCCGCGGCGACCTCCTCGCCGACCCGCAGCTGTTCCGGGTCCGACGGGTGGCGGCTGGTGTAGCCGTGGGCGCGGAGTTCCGTTCCGTCGCCGAGTCTCAGCAGGGCGGCGGCGGCTGTCCGCGGCCCCTCCTCGCGGAACTCCATCTCGATGTGCCAACCGACGAGTGTCTGCATGGCCGATCACCTCCATAGGTTCCTCCTCCAGAGTGCGCCGCCCCCGGCACGAACACCAGAGGAGGCGACCCGGGGGCGACTTGAACACGTTCAATAGTGCCGCGTACAGTCACTGGCGCAAGGTATTGAACGTGTTCAAGGAAGGGGTGCGGCCGTCATGGGCAAGGGCACCACGGAGCTGGTCGACCTGCTCGTCCTGCTCGGCATGGGCGCGGTGATCCCCCTCGGCCTGACCCTGATCGACGAACCCGGGCTGGCCCGCGTCCGCCGGCTCTGGCCGCTGGCCGCCGTCCCCGGAGCGCTCTCGCTCTGGCTGCCGCGCGGCGGCCTCGCCACCGGCTGCGCCGCCCTCTACGCGCTCGGCACCCTCGCCCTCGCCGCCCACGCGCCGGTGCGGCTCGCCCGCACCCGCTCGCTCGCGCCGCGCGAGGTCGCCGTGCTCACCGCGCTCGGCACCCCCTCGGTGGCCGGGCTGGCGCTGGTCGCGGAGCGCTCGGGCCACGAACTCCTCGGGTTCGACCTCGACATCCTGGCGCTGACCGTGCCGCACTTCCACTACGCCGGGTTCACCGCCGCCCTGGTCGCCGGGCTGGTCTGCCGGGCCGCGCCGGCGAGCCGGGCCGCCCGCTGGGCCGCGCTCAGCGTGCCGCTCGGCACCGTGCTGGTCCTGGCCGGCTACTTCGTCGACGACTGGGCCGAACTCGCCGGAGCCGTGGTGCTCACCACCGGGATGTGGCTGGTCGGCCTGCTCACCTGGCGCGACCTGCGCACCCGCGCCGCCGACCGGACGGCCGCCGCGCTGCTCGGGATCGCCTCCGCCGTACTCGCCGCCACCATGCTGCTCGCCCTCTGGTGGGCGCTGGGCGAGGCGTCCGGCCTCCCGCACCCCACCCTCACCTGGATGGCCGCCACCCACGGCGTCGGCAACGCGCTCGGCTTCGCGCTCTGCTCCCTGCTCGCCTGGCGCCGCCTCACCCGGCCGCCGGAGCCGACCCCGGAGCCGCGCCGCCACCACCCGCACCCGCACCCGCACCCGCACCCGCAGGGAGCCCAGCGATGATCCGTCCCCGCGCCACCGACCTCAACTACCCCGAGGCCGGGGCCAGCACCACCCCCGGCCGCCCGCTGCCCGCCGGCTACAACCACCTGCGCCACCGCGCCCTCATCGGCCACGGCCGCGCCGCCCTGGACGCCGCCGGAGCCGCCGTGCTCGACTGGCGGATGCACCGCGCCGCCGGCGTCCACATCACCGCCGAAGCCCCCCGCGCCACCCCCGGTACCGCCGTCACCTGCGCGATCGGCCTCGGTCCGCTGCGCGCCGCCGCCCCCTGCCGGGTGATCTGGAGCGTGGACGACCCCGACCGCCACGGCTTCGCGTACGGCACCCGGCGCGGCCACCTCGCGGTCGGCGAGGAGACCTTCCTGGTCGAGATGGGCCCGGACGAGGCCGTCCGGTTCACCGTCAACGCCTTCAGCCGCCCGGACCGCTGGTTCGCCCACCTCGCCGGCCCGCTGCTCCCGCTGGGCCAGCGGCTCTTCGCCCACCGCTGCGCCCGCGCCCTCACCCGGATCGCCGCAGCGGCCGGGTCCTGAGGCGGCGGGCCGGCACCACGCGGCGGCGAAACCCACGGGCCTCCCGGACCGCCGATGCGGCATCATCCGCAGGTGACCAGCTTCCTGACCCACCGCGCCCTCGTCCACGACCGCTCGCTGCCCGCCCACCGGCAGCACAACGCGCTGCTGACCTGCCTGACCCGGTTCGCGCCGTACGGGTTTCGGGCGACGTACCACCACCTGACGCTGAGCGCCCGCATGCCGCGCGATCTGGACGCCGACCCGGAGTCGCTGGTGCGGGCGGTCGAGGAGTTGCACGAGGCCCGGGTGCTCTGGCTGGAACAGGCCGACCGGTACGCGGCGCGGCGGCGGGCACAGAAGCGGGCCGGGCAGCGGGCGCCGACCGGGCCGCCGCCGTGGTGGCAGGTGCCCTGGTGGCGGTCCCCGACGGTCGTCTGGGCCCACGATCCGCTCGTCCATCCGCCGCTGCGACTGCCCGCGTACGTCCGACGGCAGGACGCGCCGGCGGACGGCACCGCACTGCCCGGCTGCCCGTCCTGCGGGAGCGACGGGCCGCCCGTCCCGATCCTGACCGGGCACGGCCGCGCCGAACTGTGCCGGTGCTGCGGCCGGGTGCTGGACCCGTGTCCGTGCGGGCGGTGGCACCGCTTCGTGCCGGCGGTCGGGGTCGCCTGGGGGCGTGTCCGGCAGCGCGAGCACATGACCTCGGCCGGGACGCCGAGCCCGCACTGGCCCGGGCCGACGGCCACCCGGATCGAGCAGCTGATGGCCATCGACCCGCCGTGGCTGCCGTTCGCCGAGACCGACCGCGGCTGAGGCGTCGACGGCCTCCCCCCAACCGGGCTCCGGGCGGGCGAGGCGGGAGCGGCGGGTCAGGCCGGGTGGACCGGGACGGTGACCAGGACGGTGGCGCCGTCCAGGGTGCGGACCTCGAAGTGGTCGATGTCGGTGGGCGCGAAGCCCGTGCCACCGTTGGTCCGCAGGGCGGCCGGGCCCGCACCGGCGCTGCCGTAACCGGCGGCCGGGACGCTCCAGGTGGTCACGGTCTGGCGCTCGCCGGTGTGCGAGACGGCGACCAGGTCGCAGCTCAACGGGCCCCGGACATTGGAGAGTTCGAGGCTGACCTGGCTGCCCCACCCCTTGCCGTCGATGCCGACGACGGCGTGCGCTCCGGTGGTCGCGTCGGTCGCGGCGAACTGCTGGGACGCGACGGCGACCACACCGGGCGTGGAGTCGGCGGTGACCACGACGGCGGTGACGGCCGGGCCGGCCACCACCATGACCGCCGCCACGGCGACCAGGACCAGCCGTCGGACCTTCCCCCGGCGGCGGCCGGCCGAGACCTCGGCGACCAGCCGGTCCAACAGCAGCGTGTCCGGCTGGGGCGCCGGCCCCGCCGGGTCGAGCCCCGCGGCCTCGGCGGATGCCGCGTACTCGGCCAGCAGCGGCTCCATGAAGCCGAGTTCGCCCACCTCCCGGGTGCACCGGGGGCAGTCGGCCAGGTGCGCCGCGAACGCGACGCGCTCGGCCGGGTCGAGCACGCCGAGGACGTAGGCGCCGACGTCGAGGTGCTCGGCGCCGGCGGCGCGGTCCCGCTCGGGGCCGGTCGGACCGGGCTCGGACGATGTCACGATGTCACTCCCCGTTCCTCCAGCGCGAGCTTGAGCGAGCGCAGTGCGTAGAACACCCGCGACCGTACGGTACCGGCCGGGATGCCGAGTTCGGTGGCCGCCTCGTTCACCGTGCGGCCCTTGAAGTACGTCTCGACGACGACCTGCCGGTGCGCCTCCGAGAGGTCCCCGAGCGCCTCCGAGATGGTCATCAGCCGCAGCGCCCGGTCGAGTTCGTCCTCCGCGGGCAGCAGCTCCAGCGGCGATGGGTCCACCTCGCGCGGCCGGGCCAGACTGCTGCGGTGACCGTCGATGACGATCCGCCGTGCGACCGTCACCAGCCAGGGCCGCAGCGATCCGGCGGCCGGGTCCAGCCGGTCGATGTTGCGCCAGGCGCGGACCAGCGTCTCCTGCACCACGTCCTCGGCGCGCTGGCGGTCCCCCGCGACCAGGTGGAGGACGAAGCCGAAGAGCGGCCCCGCGTGCTCGTGGTACAGGGCGCGCATCAGCTCTTCGTCCGGGGCTGCGCCGCCGCGTGCGGCCGCACCGCCACCGCGGTGCTCGTCGGTCACGACGCCATTTTCGCGCACCCGTACCTCCGGGTCGAGGGTTCCACATCCGGTCCGGACCGTCGTCGGGGCGGATCAGTAGCCGCCGCCGGGGGTGACGGGCGCGCTCGGGGTGGAGCTCGCGGCGCCCGCCCTGTCGCCGGCCGGGGTCAGCGCGAACCAGGTGCCGTCCACGCCCTGGCCCTTGGTGTCACCGGGCTGCTTGTCGGGCGCGTAGCGGTAGGCCGGCCAGCCGTTCAGGGTGATCTGCTTGCTGCCGTCGGCCCGGGTGACGGTGCCGACCAGCTTGCTGTCGATGCCCTTGACGGTGACCGAGCCGTTCGCCGGAACGGGTGGCCAGATCGAGGCGCAGTTGCCGTTGCAGTTGGACATCGGGGGCTGCGCGGTGTCCGCGTCGAAGCGGTAGAGGGTGAAGCCGGCACTGTCGGTCACGATGGTGCCGAGCTTGGGGTCGGTGGCCGTCTTCAGGGTGGCGGTGTCCTGGGTGCCGGGGCTGCTCGGCGTCGCGGGTGCCGTCGAGGTGGCACCGGAACCGGCGGGCGTCGAGGATCCCGAACCGCCGGAGCCGGACGACCCGCACCCGGCGACCAGGGCGGCCACCGCGATCCCGGACGCGGCGAGTACGGCGATCCGGTTGGTGCGACTTTTGCTGTGCATGGGCTCTTCTCCCCCGGTGGACGCGCACGGCCGCCTCTGGACGCGGGCCGCGCTGTTCGTACCGCGCTGACGCGGACACCCACCTGTACGGGCGCGGGCGGCGCGGTGCTCAACGCGCGGCCGGGAATCTTCGGAATAGTGTGCGGGCGGTCGCGGTTGTGCCGGGCAGATGGCCTGAACCGCCACCCCCGGAAGGGCAGGAACCGCGAGATGAGCAACACGGTCGAGCTGACCAAGGAGAACTTCGACGACATCGTCCCTGGCCAGGATGGCAAGGACTTCGTCTTCATCGACTTCTGGGCGGCCTGGTGCGGCCCGTGCCGGCAGTTCGCCCCGGTGTACGAGAAGGCGGCCGAGCGCCACTCGGACCTGGTGTTCGCCAAGGTCGACACCGAGGCGCAGCAGGAGCTGGCCGCCGCCTTCGGCATCCAGTCGATCCCGACGCTGGCGATCATCCGCGAGGGGGTACTGGTCTTCTCGCAGGCGGGCGCGCTGCCGGAGGCCGTCTTCGAGGATCTGATCGGGCAGGCCCGCAAGCTGGACATGGACGAGGTGAAGCGCAAGGTGGCGGCGGAGCAGAACGGCGGCCACGAGGCGTGACCGCCCGGCGGCCGTCGGGGCGGCCCGAACGACCCGGGCGGTCCGGCGCGGCCTGAGCCGTCCGGGCGCGCGGGCGTCCTTGCGACGGTAGGCCCGGGTGGCGTGCGCCCCCGGGCCCGTCGGCGTTCCCCGGGGTCGGTGTTCCCCGGGTGGGGCCGCCCGGTCAGGCCGCGGCCAGGCGGGCCGCGAGGCCGTCCAGGAGGAGGCGCAGGGCGAGTTCGAAGCCGCGCTCGTCCAGCCCGGGCGCTCCGGTGCCGGGCCCGCCGCCGCGTGCGGCGGAGGCCTCCAGCGCGCCGGCGAGGGCCGGGTAGCGGGGCCGGTAGTCGGCCGAGGAGCGGGTGAAGCCCGCGGTGAAGGTCTCCAGCGCGGAGCCGAGCACCAAATAATCGATCGCGGCCGCTGCCTCGGCGGCGTCGGCGGGCGCGAGGCCGGCCCGGCCCAGCGCGCCTAGCAGGGCCTCGTAGCCCAGCAGTTGACGTTCGGCCTCGACCCGGCGGCGGGCGAGCAGCGCGATGGTGTTGGGGTGCCGCAGGAAGGCGGCGCGGTAGCCGCGCACGTACGCGGTGAGCCCCGGCCGCCAGTCGCCGCCGGAGCCGCTCGTGCCACTGGTGCCGCTCAGCGGTCGGAGGTCGATCCCGGCGTTGACGAGTTCGGCGAGCCCGTCGATCAGCTCGTCCTTGCCGCTCACGTGGTTGTAGAGCGAGGCCGCCTTCACGCCCAGCCGGTCGGCGACGGCGCGCATGGTGAGGCCGTCGGAGCCCTGTTCGTCGACCACGTCGAGAGCGGCCCTGGCGATGATCTCCCTGCTCAGCAATGCCCTGGTCGGTCGTCCCACGCTCTTCGCCCCTCCCTGCCGGCTGCGTCGCCCCACGGTATTACAGCCCGGTCTCGACTCTTCCCATGCCCGGGGTGGGGGGTTTACCGTCCCTGACTAACAAAGTTAGTTTTCTGTGGCGGGCCCGTCCGAGGGGCTCGCCACGGGCGACGGCAAGGTGGACGCCCCATGACCGACAACCTCCCGAGAACCCGCGGCGCCGAGACGCCCGGCACCCCGACCGGCAGCGGCCCGAGCGACAGCGGCACCGACCCGGGCGGCCCCGGCACCGACGCCGGCCCGGGCAGCAGCGGTAGCGGCACCGACGCCGAGCGGCTCGCCGCCCTCGGCTACCGCCAGGAACTGCGCCGCAGCCTCGGCGTGCTCGGCAACATCTCGATGGGCTTCGCCGTCGTCTCCCCCGTGGTCGGCCTCTACGCCGTCGGCCAGGTCGGCCTCGGCGTGGCCGGCGGCGCCTGGGTCTGGGCGCTGCCGGTCTGCCTGCTCGGCCAGATGCTGGTGGTGGCGGTCTACTCCGAACTCGCCTCGCAGTGGCCACTGGCCGGCGGCGCCTACCAGTGGAGCCGACGCCTCACCGGACCGACCTTCGCCTGGCTGACCGGCTGGATGTGGCAGTTCGCGGTGATGTTCGCCAACACCACCGTCGCCTATCTGGCCTCGCCGTGGTTCTTCGCGCTCTTCGGGCTGACCCCGACACCCGCGCAGCTGGTGCTGGTGTCGGTGGCGTTCCTGCTCGCCTGCACGCTGGTCAACGCCTACGGCGTCAACGTGCTGCGCCGGTTCGTCTCCCTGGGCATCGCCGCCGAGGCGGTCGCCTCCGTGCTGGTGGGCTTCGCGCTGCTGCTGCTCTTCCGGGCCCACGGCCTCGGCCTGCTCACCGACCTGCTGGACGCCCCCGCCACCGCCGGGGTCTCCACCGGAGCGGCCTTCCTGGCGGTGATCGCCGTCGGCGGCTGGGCGTTCATCGGCTTCGACGCGTGCGTCTCCACCGCCGAGGAGACCAAGGACGCGGGCCGGCAGGTGCCGCGGGCGATGTGGTGGGCGCTGCTGAGCGTCGGCGTCGTGGTGATCCTGAACGCCGTCGCCGTGGAACTCGCCCACCCGGACCCGGCCGCCGTGGTGCGCGGCGAGGACCTCGACCCGGTCACCACCGCCGTCACCTCGGCCTTCGGCGACTGGTCCGCCAAGCCGTTCGTGGTCGTCGTGCTGATCTCGTTCACCGCCTGCCTGCTGGCCTCGCAGGGCGGCGCCGCCCGCGGCCTCTACTCGCTGGCCCGGGACGGCGTCTTCCCGTTCGCCGACCGGGTCCGCCGGGTCAACCGGCACCGGGCGCCGATCGGCGGGCTGGTCGCGGCCACCCTGGTCAGCGCGGCCGCGCTGCCGCTCGGGCTGGAGTCCACCGCGATGGGCAGCCTGATCGCCTTCGGCACCGCCGCGACCTTCCTGCCGTTCTTCCTGCTCAGCCTGGCCGCGCTGCTCGCCCGGCTGCGGGGCGTCTGGCGACCGTCCGGCCAGGTCGCGTACGGACGCGCCGGAACGGTGGTCAACGCCCTGGCGGTGCTGTGGACCGGCCTGGAGGTGGTCAACATCTGCTGGCCGCGCAGCATCCTGGCGCCGCCCGGCGCGCCCTGGTACCAGGTGTGGGCCGCCGTGCTCGGCGTCGGCCTGGTGACCCTGGCGGGCCTCGGCTATCTGCTGATCCGCCGCCCGCAGCGGCGGATGCGCACCGGCGAGGCCGAGGACCGGGCGGGCGTGGACGAACTCGCCCCCGCCGTGCACTGAGGCAACTGATGCGCTGAGGCCCTGAGGCACGGGCGCGCCGGCCCGGGCGGGCGCTACCCCGGTTCGGCCCACCCGGCCAGCCGGGCGGCGAGCGCCCTGACCTCCTCGCGCAGCGCGTCCGGGCGGCGGACGGTGAAGGGGCGGCCGAGCCCGGCCAGCATCACCGCGACCCCGTCGAGGTTCTGGGCCCGGGCGCGCAGCAGCACGCGCCCGTCCTCGGTCTCGGTGAGCGACCCGACGACGGGCGGGATGCGCTGCCGGGCGTCGGCGAGGGTGGTCGTGAGGACGACCTCCACCTCGTGCGTCCACGGCACCGAGGCCAGCGACTCCACCACCCGCTGGACCGGGTCGAAGCCCTCCGGCGGCTCGAAGGCGGTCCCGCTCGGCTCGACGGTCCCGATCCGGTCCAAGCGGAAGGTCCGCAGCTCACCGCTGCGGTGGTCCAGCCCGGTGGTGTACCAGCGGCCCGAGTGGAAGACCAGCCCGTACGGGTCGAACTCGCGCTCGCTCGGCTCGCCCAGCCGGTCGCGGTAGGCGAGCCGGACCCTGCGCCGGCGGCGGGCCGCCTCGGCGAGCGCGAACAGCGCGGTGGCGGCCGGGCTCGGGCCGGCGGCGGGTGCCGAGGTCAGCCCGAGGGTCTGCTCCACCGCCGCGACGCGCTCCCGCAGTTGCGTCGGCAGCACCCGCTGGATCTTGGCGAGCGCCGATTCGGCGGCCTGCTCCCCCACCGAGAGCCCCGAGCGGCGCCCGGCCAGCAGTCCGAGCACCACCGAGGCCGCCTCGTCCTCGGTGAGCATCAGCGGCGGCAGCCGGAAGCCGGGGCGCAGCCGGTAGCCGCCGTACCGGCCGCGGTCGGCCTGGACGGGGATGCCGAGGTCGGCCAGCCGGGCCGCGTACCGGCGCACCGTGCGCTCGTCCACCTCCAGGCGGGCGGCCAGCTCCGCGCCGGTGAGGCCGGGCCGGGCCTGGAGCAGCTCCAGCAGGGCGAGGACGCGGCTGACCGGGTGGTTCATCGGCTCCCCTTCGTCGTCCGGTTCGTCGGCCGGACCGCCGGGCCGGAGTTCGATTTAATCCGGGCGAGATCTGTCCGGTTCCGATCCTAGAGTCGTCCATGACGGTTTCCCCCGGACAAGGAGTGGTCCCATGAGCACCTTCGTACTCGTCCCCGGTTTCTGGCTGGGCGCCTGGGCGTGGGACGACGTCGCCCGCCCGCTGCGCGAGGCCGGGCACACCGTCCACGCGGTGAGCCTCACCGGGATGGCCGAGCGCTCCGCCGAGGCCGGGCCGGAGGTCGGCCTGGAGACCCACATCGCCGACCTCACCGGCCTGCTGACGCGCGAGGACCTGTGGGACGTCATCCTCGTCGCCCACAGCGGCGGCAGCACGCCGGCCACCGGCGCGGCCGACCGGATGCCCGAGCGGATCCGGCGCGTGGTCTACCTCGACAGCGGTCCCGTCCCCGACGGGTCCGCACTGGGCGACCTCTGGGAGGCCGACTACCGGGCCCGCGTCATGGCCTCCCTGGTCGACGGCTGGCGCCACCCGATGCCGTCCTGGGAGGAGCTCGTCGCCTCCGGCGCCGGCGTGGACGGGCTGGACGACGCCGCCCTGGCCGACATCCGCGGGCGGGCCACCGACCAGCCCGTCCGTTGCTTCACCGAGCCGTTGCGGCTCAGCGGCGCCGGCGCGGCCCTGCCGAAGGCGCTGATCTCCTGCTCGTTCCCGCTGGAGCAGGTCCGCGCCATGATCGCCTCCGGTCATCCGTACTTCTCGCAGCTCGGCGGCCCGGAGTGGGAGCTGCGCGAGCTGGCGACCGGGCACTGGCCGATGTTCTCGCGGCCGGCGGAGACGGCGGCGGTGCTGGCGGAGCTCGCGGCGCTCACCGAGCCGACGGGCTCGACGGGCTCGACGGGCTCGACGGGGCAGTGACCCGGCGGTCCGCTCGGCCGTCCATTCCCTGCGCGCCCGGCCACCTGCCCCACGGCGCACTCGCCCGCGTGTTCGGCTGCGCGCGGCGGCCCGGGCGGCGCAGGATGGGCACGGCGCCCGTGCCCCCGCGCGCCCCGTGACACCGAACGAGAGCGAGGCCCGCCCGCCATGAGCCAGACCCCGACCAGCACGACGAGCGCCGAGACGGCCGTGGCCGCGCCGCAGTTCCGGCGGGTCACCACCGCCGTGGTGTCCGGCAGCAGCACCGACGCACCGTTCCACGTCGACGTGAAGGCCGGCACGCACGCCCTGACCGCCGACGAGCCGGTGCGTCGCGGCGGTTCGGACAGCGGGCCGGAGCCGTTCGCGCTGCTGCTCGCCGGGCTCGGCTCGTGCACCGCGATCACCCTGCGGATGTACGCGGAGCGCAAGGAGTGGCCGTTGGAGGCCGTCCGGGTCAGGCTCGGATACGAGACCGACGGGAGCCGCGGGCGGGTCTCGCGCCTGGTCTCGCTCACCGGCGCACTCGACGACGCCCAGCGCGCCCGGCTGCTCGACGTCTGCGAACGCACCCCCGTCACCCTGGCCCTGCGCGCCGGGGTGACCATCGACACGACGGAGGACCGCGCATGACGACCACGCCCGAGGAGTACGACGTCATCGTGGTGGGCGCCGGCCCGACCGGCGAGAACGTGGCCGAACGGACCGCCGCCGCCGGGCTGCGCACGGTGATCGTCGAGGCCGAACTGGTCGGCGGCGAGTGCTCGTACTGGGCCTGCATGCCGAGCAAGGCGCTGCTGCGCCCGGTGGCCGCGCTGGCCGGCGCCCGCGCCGTGGCCGGTGCGCGCGAGGCCGTCGGCGGCGCCGCCCTGGACCCGGCCGCCGTACTGGCCCGGCGCGACTCGTTCACCTCGCACTGGCAGGACGACGGCCAGGTCCGGTGGCTCCGCGACACCGGCATCGAACTGGTCCGCGGACACGGCCGCCTGGCCGGCGTACGGGCGGTCACGGTCGAGGCCGAGGACGGCTCCGAGCGGCTGCTCACCGCCCGGCACGCCGTCGCGGTCTGCACCGGCAGCCGGCCGGTGCTGCCGGAGGGCGTCCCGGGGCTGGCCGAGGCCCGGCCGTGGACCAACCGGGAGGCGACCGGCTCACCCGCCGTGCCCGGGCGTCTGGCCGTGGTCGGCGGCGGCGTGGTCGGCGTGGAGCTGGCCACCGCCTGGCGCGCGCTCGGCGCGGAGGTCGTCCTGCTGGTGCGCGGCGACGCGCTGCTGCCCCGGATGGAGCCGTTCGCGGGCGAGCTGGTCGCGGAGGGCCTGAAGGCCGCCGGGGTCGACCTGCGCTTCGGGACCGAGGTGGCCTCACTGGAACGCGTCGACGGCGCCGGGGTGACGCTGGTGCTCGGCGACGGTGAGCGGCTGACCGCCGACGAGGTGCTCTACGCGACCGGCCGTGCCCCGCGCACGGCCGACGTCGGGCTGGAGCAGGTCGGCCTGAAGCCGGGCGCCTGGATGGACGTGGACGACAGCTGCACCGTGCTCGGCGTCGACGGCGACTGGCTGTACGCGGCCGGGGACGTGAACCACCGGGCCCTGCTCACCCACCAGGGCAAGTACCAGGCCCGGATCGCGGGCGCGGCGATCGTCGCGCGCGCCGAGGGGCGGCCGCTGGACACCGCTCGCTGGGGCGCGCACGCCGCGTCCGCCGACAGCGCCGGAGCGCCGCAGGTCGTCTTCACCGAGCCGGAGGTGGCGGCCGTCGGCCTCACTCTGGAGGCCGCCGAGCGGGCCGGACTGCGGGTCAGGTCGGTCGACCACGACCTCGGCGCCGTCGCCGGCGCCTCGCTCTACGGCGACGACTACCGCGGCCGGGCCCGGGTGGTCTTCGACCAGGACCGCCAGGTGCTGGTCGGCGCCTCCTTCGTCGGCCCCGGGGTCGCGGAGCTGCTGCACTCGGCCACCGTCGCGGTGGTCGGTGAGGTGCCGATCGACCGGCTCTGGCACGCCGTGCCCGCGTACCCCACGATCAGCGAGGTGTGGTTGCGCCTGCTGGAGGGCTGCCGGGGCTGAGCGCGCCCGGCGCAGCGAGCCAGGCGGGCTGTGGCCCCGGAGCCGGGCCCGGCTCCGGCGGGCCCGGCGCGGCGAGGTGTGGCCCCGGGCGGACAGCGGGAGACTGGCCGGTGGAGGGGTGTCCGGTGGGGGCCGTTTCACCGACCAGGTGGTGGCTGGCATGACCGAGGTGCTGTTGGCCGTCGGAACCGAGAAGGGCCTCTTTCTCGGCCGCAGCCGCGACCGGCTGAGCTGGGAGTTCAGCGGGCCGCACTTCCCGATGAACGCGATCTACTCCGTCTCGATCGACCGCCGGGCCGGCCGGGTCCGGCTGCTGGTCGGGGCGGACAGCAGCCACTGGGGCCCGTCGGTCTGGCGCTCGGACGACCTCGGCGCGCGCTGGACCGAGCCGTCGAAGCCCGCCGTCCGCTTCCCCGAGCACACCGGTGCCTCGCTCACCCGGGTCTGGCAGCTCCAGCCCGCCGGCGACGAGGCACCCGGCGTGGTCTACGCGGGCACCGAACCGGCGGCGCTGTTCCGCTCCGAGGACGGCGGGGAGACCTTCGCCCTGGTCGAACCGCTCTGGAACCACCCGCAACGGTCCGAGTGGGGCGCCGGCTACGGCGGCCAGGGGCTGCACACGATCCTCACCGACCCGCGGGACGCAGGGCGGCTGCTGGTCGCCGTCTCCAGCGGCGGCGTCTACCGGAGCAAGGACGGCGGCGCGAGCTGGGAGCCCTCCAACACCGGGCTGCGCGCGGAGTTCTTCCCGGAGGAGCGCCAGTACCCCGAGTTCGGCCAGTGCGTGCACAAGATCGCACCGGACGCCGTCCGGCGGGACCGCCTCTACCTGCAGAACCACGGCGGCGTGTACCGCAGTGACGACGCGGGCGCGAGCTGGCGGTCCGTCACCGACGGCCTGCCCGCCGACTTCGGCTTCGCCGTCGCCGCCCACCCGCGCCGGGCCGACACCGCCTACCTCTTCCCCCTCGGCGGCGCCGACGACCGCATCCCGCCGGGCCGCCGCTGCCGGGTCTTCCGCACCGAGGACGGCGGGGACAGCTGGCACCCCCTCGCGAACGGCCTGCCGGGCGAGGACCACTACGGCGTCGTCCTGCGCGACGCCCTGCGCACCGACGACGCCGATCCGGCCGGCATCTACTTCGGCAACCGCACCGGCGAGGTCTACGGCAGCCCCGACGAGGGCGAGAGCTGGCGACTGCTGCTCTCCCACCTGCCGGACGTGCTCTGCGTCCGGGCGGCGACGGTGTCATGAGGCAGCGGCGGGTTCGGGTCATGAGGCAGCGGCGGGTTCGGCGCGGGCGCCCGGAACGCCGGTCGAGGCCTCCGACGGCACCCCTTGATCTCCGGTGGCCTCCCGCCGATCATGGCGGGAGGCAGACTGCTCCCGGAGATTGGACGGACCGGCGTGGCCGAGACGGAACCCGACTGGCGGTTGGGGCGC
Organism: Kitasatospora sp. NPDC058218; assembly: GCF_042882445.1. Taxonomy (NCBI): domain Bacteria; kingdom Bacillati; phylum Actinomycetota; class Actinomycetes; order Kitasatosporales; family Streptomycetaceae; genus Kitasatospora; species Kitasatospora sp. NPDC058218. The sequence continues at coordinate 28,738 of NZ_JBHVWC010000022.1, forward strand.
GACATCGACGGCCTTCCCGTGGTGCGCTACCAGCGCGGGGAGCGCGAAGGGCGGCCGTGGGCCAGCCTGTTGGAGGTGCTGGGCCCCGGAGCCCCGGGCGTCGGCGAGGCCGTGAGCACCGTCGACCCGGTGGAGTTCGTACTCTCGGACATGTCGGGCTGGATCGTCTCCGGTCCCGTCGACTTCGGCGAGCGGCTGCTGCGTCGCGGGGCCCGCGCGCTCCGGCTCGGTCACGCCATGCTGCGGGACCTCGCCGGTGATCCGCCTCCGGCCGGGTGGGCCGACTGGGCCCTGACTCCGCTGCGGGACGGGTACCGCAGCGTGCCGTGCGACCGGGACGCCGAGGAACTCGCCCCGGCGTTGGGCGCGGCGTTCGGCCCGGGCCACCCGGACCACCGCCCCGACCGCGACGAGCAGGCCGGGCTGGCGGAGTTGCGCGCCCTGCTGGCCGGTCGGATCGTCGGCCCGGTGCTGCCGTCCAGCGCCCTGATCGTGGACGCGGACGACCAGGTCGTGGCCGGAGCCGTCGTGACCGACTTCGACGGCACGCCCTGGATCGCCCATGTCTTCCGGCATCCGGGCCTCGGCTACCCCGGGCTCGGCCGCGACGTCATGCGCCGGGTGATGGCCGACCTCGCCGACCGCGGAAGCCCCGAGATGGGACTGGCCGTGACCGAGGGCAACGCCGCCCGCCACCTGTACGAATCGCTGGGCTTCCGGCTCACCAAGAGCACGCTGACGGTCATCGTCCCCTGAGGTCGCCGCCCGCCCGACCGCGTTGGAAGAGCGTCACGGGCGGGCGAACTCCAGGACGGCGATCCCGGCCAGGACGGCGGCGCTGGCGGTCATCCGAAGCCGGCCGAGGCGTTCGCGGAAGACCACCGTGGCGATCAACGCGGCGATCACGATGCTCGTCTCGCGCAGTGCGGCGATGGTCGCCAGGTTGCCCCGGGACTGTGCCCAGACCACCAGGCCGTAGGCGGTCAGGGAGAGCACCCCGCCGACGATCCCCACCGGCACCACCCGGCCGACCCCGACGAACAGGCCGCGGCCCCGCCGGACCCAGGCGATCAGCGCCAGGCTCGGCCCCTGGAGCAGGAAGAGCCAGGCCACGTAACCGCCGACGGTACCGGCGTGCCGGACACCGCTGCCGTCCAGCACGGTGTACGAGGCGATCATCACGCCGGTACCGGCGGCCGCGCCGAGAGCGGGCAGCTGCGCCCGCCCGGGTATCCCCTTGGCGAGGGCCAGCCCGATCAGGCCGCAGGAGATCACCAGGACGCCCAGCAACTCCCCGCCGCCCAGGCCCTGGCCGAGCAGTGTCACGGACAGCAGCGCCACCAGCAGCGGCGCCGAACCCCGCGCTATCGGGTACATCTGCCCGAAGTCCCCGAGCTGGTAGGCGCGCAGGAGCAGGAGCTGGGACGCCACCTGCATCACCACCGAGGCGATGAGGTACGGCCAGGCCGCGGCGGCCGGCAGCGGATTGAGCGCGACCAGCACGACGGCGCAGGCGGTGTACGCGAGGTTGATCAGGGCGAAGCCGACCAGCTTGTCCGGGATCCGGTGCGCCAGCCCGTTCCAGACGGCGTGCAGGACCGCCGCGGCGAGGACGGCGACCGGCACGGCCGCCGCCGACCCACCGCTCGGCAGCGCGAGCGCGAGTGCGGGCATGGCGAAACTCCCCTCCGACGGGCTGGAACAGAATTCCACGATACCCTGATTCCATGGAAGAGCATTCCGATTTCTCGCCGCTGGAATCGCAGCTGGCCGCGCACGTCCGGGCCCGCCTCGGCGAGCTGCGCGGCACCGAGGCACGCGTCGCGCAGGTCGTCCTCGACCGGGGGGCCGATCTGGTGCACCTGAGCGTCAGCGACGTCGCCGAACTGGCCGGCACCGCCTCCTCGTCGGTGGTGCGGGCGTGCCAGCGGCTGGGCTTCAAGGGCTACCAGGAGCTGAAGATCGCGGCCGTCCGCCAGGCGCCGACCCCGGCGCCGGACCCCGGCGCGGACGCGGACCCGGCCGCCCGCGCGCTGACCGACACCGTCCGCGCCGCCCGGGAGGCGCTCGACGGGATCGCCACCACGCTGCCCACGCAGAGCCTGCGGGCGGCGGCCGAGGTGCTGAACACGGCCGACCGGGTCGTGCTGGTCGGCGCGGGCCTCTCCGGCGCGGTCGTGCTGGACGCCGCCTACCGCCTGCGCGCCCTCGGCATCCCGGTCGACTCCCCCGCCGACCCGCTCACCGCCCAACTGGCCGCCGCCGGGCTCCCGCCCACCGGCGCCTGCCTGGCCGTCAGCCACACCGGCGCGACGCCCACCGTGGTCGACACCGCCCGCCGCGCCCGGGACGCCGGGGCGAGCGTCGTCGCGCTCACCAGCTACGCCCGCTCGCCGCTGAGCGAGGCCGCCACCCACACCCTGGTCGCCGGCGGGCAGGACCTCGTCTTCGGGCTCGAAACCACCGCCAGCCGGATCGCCCACCTGGCCGTGATCGACGCGCTCACGCTGACGCTGCTGGCCCTGCGGGGCGGGCCGGCCGAGCGCGCGCTCGACCTCGCGGCGGACGTGACGGCCGATCACACCTACTGAGGCAAGATCGTCAAGGACGGCGGCCGGACCCTCAACGGCCTGGTCGGCGAGGTCCGCGCCTTCACGACGCCGGCGGCGGCGGGCGACGGGCGGGCGAGTGGCACGACCCGCGCGAGGACGGCCTGCTGCCCGACGCCTACATCGCGATGGGCCAGACCGCCGAGAACCTCGCCGCCCTCAAGGGCATCACCCGCATCGACCTCGTCGAGATCAACGAAGCCTTCGCCGCCCAGGTCATCCCCTCCCGCCGCGACCTGGGCATCGACCTCGACCGCCTCAACGTCACCGGCGGCGCCATCGCCGTCGGCCACCCCTTCGGCATGACCGGCGCCCGCATCACCACCACCCTGATCAACTCCCTCCAGTGGCACGACAAGCAGTTCGCCCTGGAGACCATGTGCGTCGGCGGCGGCCAGGGCATGGCGATGGTGATCGAGCGGCTCGCCTGAAGTCCGCGACCGCTCCGCGCCCCCTTCACGAGCGACTTCTCCGGGCCTGGTCAGAGGTGGTGTGTAGGCTCGCGGGCATGGTGAGGGTGACGCGGGACGACGTGGCGCGCGCGGCGGGAACGTCGACGGCGGTGGTCAGCTATGTGATCAACGACGGGCCGCGGCCGGTGGCGGCGGCCACCCGGGCCCGCGTCCTGGCGGCGGTCGAGGAGCTGGGGTACCGGCCGAACCGGGTCGCCCAGGCCATGGCCCGCCGGCGGACCAACCTGATCGGCATGGTCGTGCCGGACGCCCGGCAGCCGTTCTTCGCCGGGCTCGCGCACATGGTGGAGCAGGCGGCGGCCGAGCGCGGCCGGCTGCTGCTGATCGGCAACTCCGACTACGCCGACGAGCGGGAGGCGCACTACATCCGGGCCTTCCTCGGCATGCAGGTGGACGGGCTGATCCTGGTCACCCAGGACCCGTCCGTACCCGGGGTGGCCGGCTTCGAGGCCACCGACGGCACCCCCGTCGTGCTGCTGCACCACCGGGCGGAGACCGAGAGCGGGGCAGCCGTCGTCGCCGACGACGACGGCGGGGCGCGCGCGGTGGTGCGGCACCTGCTGGACCACGGCCACGCCGAAGTCCACTGCTTCGGCGGGACGTTCGCGCTCAGCCCGAACGACCCGGTGACCTCCCGCACCGCCGGCTGGGCGGCCGCCCTGGCCGACGCCGGCCTGCCCACCGACGGCCGGCTGACGCCCGCGCCCTTCGACCGCGTCCGCGCGCACGCCGAGGCACTCGCGCTGCTGGCCCGGCCCGACCGGCCGTCCGCCGTGTTCTGCGCGACCGACGACCAGGCGATCGGCCTGCTGCGCGCCGCGGACGACCTCGGCATCCGGGTGCCGGAGGACCTCGCGGTGGCCGGCTTCGACGACATCGCGGAGGCCGTCATCGCCGGCCCGCCGCTCACCACCGTCGCCACCGCCCAGGACGCGATGGCCCGGGCCGCCGTCGACCTCGTCCTGACCGCCAAGGCGAACGAGGAGCCCGTCCCCGCGGGCGCACACACCTTCCCCGCCCGCATGGTGATCCGCCGCTCCTGCGGCTGCCCGGGCACGGCCGACTAGCGGGAGGCCGGGTACGCGGGCATGCGGCAGGGGTCAGGCGCTGCCGGGAAGTTCGGTGCCCAGGAAGTCGAGCAGCAGGGCGCTGAGCTCGTCGGGGCGTTCCAGGGCGGGCAGGTGGCCCGCCCAGGGGAGGTCGAGGCGGCGGGCGCCGGCGATGCGGTCGGCGAGGTGGTCGGCGATCCACTGGAAGTCCGGGAAGTCGTGCGCGCCGGTGACGAGCAGGGTGGGCGCCGTGACGTCGGACGGGTCGGTGTCGACCTTGATCTGGCCGAACTCCTCGGTGGCGGCCAGCTGGACCTCGAAGGCGTGCTGCTGCATCTCCCGGACCAGCGCACGGGCCTCCTCGTCCGCCTCGGGGCCCAGCCAGGCCGCCACGTTGAGGGCGGTCGCCCCGGCGATGTCCCCCGCCTCGATCAGCGCGTCCTCGCGCTCGCCGAACGCCCGGAGCCCGTCGCTGGGCTCCTGCCCGGCCAGCGCCGTGCAGAGCAGCGCGAGCGCGGTCACCCGCTGCGGCCAGCGGCTTGCCACCGCCAGCGCGACCCGGCCCCCGCCGGACGCGCCGACCAGCGCCGCGCGCTCGACCCCGAGCCGGTCCAGGAGGTCCACCACGTCCTGGGCGTTGTCGTACGGGCGGTCCGGCACGGGCGTCTCGCCGAAGCCCCGCAGGTCGCAGCGGACGACCCGCAGGCCGGCTCCGACCAGGGCGGGCACCTGCCGGTCCCACATCCGCCGGTCACAGACCGTGGAGTGCACCAGGACGACCGCCGGGCCGCTGCCGGCCACATCATGAGAAATGATCATCGCGCCACCCTAGGGATCGGCTGCGCGAAAGCCCACCCCATTTCCCTCCCGGCGCAACGCCCGCACCCGGCGCGACCGGGGTCGACACCGCCCTTGCCGTCCTGCCCGACCGGACGTGACCCCGAGCCGGGGCCCGGCGTTGATCGGGGCGAGGACAGCAATGATCACCCGACCCCGCTTCGCGAAGGGCACGTTCATGGACACCACCACCGCCAAGGGGCACATCTTCACCATGCTGGACGTGGACGGTGACGGCGTCATCTCCCGGCAGGAGTACCTGACCCGCCCCGAGCGGGCCGCGGCCGCACTCGGCCGGGACGCGGCGGACCCGCTGGTCTCCGCCGCGCGCTCGGCCCACGAGCGCGTGTTCGCGTCGATGGACGCGAACGGCGACGGCAGGGTCACCTTCGAGGAGTACGCGGCGTGGGCGGGCGGCGACGCCTTCGACGAGGTCTGCCGGCGGGCGCTGGGGGCGCTGTTCGACCTCGCCGACGCGGACGGGGACGGGACCCTGGGGCGCGCGGAGTTCACCCGGCTCCGGGCCGCGCTGGGCAACTCCGCCGACAACGCCGCGAAGGCCTTCGAGGCACTGGACACCGACGGTGACGGCCGCATCGACCGCGACGAGTACCTGGCCTCGATCCGCGGGTTCGTCACCGACGGGGCGTCACCCATGGCCGAGGCGCTGCACGATCGCGCCGGCAGCCCCGCCTGAGGCCGGCGCTGGCAGCAGCGGGCGGCACGCCCGCCCCGGACCCGCCCGGGCGGGCCTGCTCTACTGGTGGCCCGTCCGCCCGCTCCGTCCCCGGAGGTCCCCGTGGCCCGGCTCCACATCCGTACCGGCGTCGACCCCGACGAGCCGGACGTGCCCGTCGTGACGCTCCTCGTCGACCCCGACGGCCCGCCGGCCGAGCGCACCGTCGCCCGGCTGGGCGACTACTGCCACGAGGGCGACGGCGTGTTCTACCTGGCGCAGACCGACGGCTGGGCCGAGCGCGCCCTGAGCGGCGACCGCCTGGCGGTCGACGTCGCCGTGCACCCGGTCGCGCTGGGCCAGGTCGGCGTGGACGCGGCGGCGTTCGCCGAGCGCTCGCCCGTCGACCCGGAGGCCGTACTGGTGCTCCGGGTGGAGGCCGGGGTGGAGCCGGAGCTGTGCGCGCGGGCGGCCTCCGCGACCGTGGTCTTCCCGGCGGGCCCGGACGACACGCTCGACGACCTGCTCGACGCGGAGGACGCCTGGCCGATGGTGCTCGCGCCGCCGCCCGGGGCGTAGGGCCACATCCCAACACGCGCAACTCTGAGGTTGCACCTCGTGGGCCGACGTGCAACTCTGGAGTTGCACACACTGGGCAGCGACGAAGGAGTTCCTCATGAGCAACGACCGGATCGAGCGCGAGACCCTGATCGAGGCGTCCCTGGAGCACGTCTGGACCCTGGTGGCCCAGCCCGGGTTCTGGGTCGCCGAGGAGGCGAGCCTGGCCGGCACCGTGGCGCGGGAAGGCGAGTCGATGGTGGCGAAGAACCCCGAGTACGGCGAGTTCCCGGTGCGGGTCGAGAAGGTCGAGCGGCCGACCTACCTCGCCTACCGCTGGGCCAGCGCCTTCCCCGGCGAGGACCTGCGCGAGGACAACAGCACCCTCGTGGAGTTCACGCTGATCCCCGAGGGCGACCGGACGCGGCTGCGCGTCGTCGAGAGCGGATTCGCGGCCCTGGCCGGATCCGAGGAACTGCGCAGCAAGGCGGTCGAGGACAACACCGGCGGATGGCCCCAGGTGCTCGACGCGTTCCGCAAGCGCGCCGAACAGCCGTCCGCATGACCGACGAGGGCCGCGGCGCCGCCGAGCCGGTCGACGGCGTCCTCGCCGCCCTCGCCGACCCGACCCGGCGTCAACTGCTGGACCTGCTGGCCGAGCGGGGCGAGGCCACCGCGACCACGCTCGCCGAACGCCTGCCCGTCTCGCGGCAGGCGGTGGTCAAGCACCTCGCCGTCCTGGACGGCGCCGGACTGGTCACCGCCGCCCGGGTCGGCCGCGAGGTGCGGTACGCGGTGCGACCGGCGGCGCTCGACGCCACGGCACGGTGGATGGCCGCCCTCGCCACCGACTGGGACCGACGGCTGGCGACCATCAAGCGCCTCGCCGAGGCCGCCGAGCGGGACGCGCAGTAGCCGGTTGCGCCGGCACACGCCCTGGGCCCGACCCGCGACGGGTCGGACCCAGGGCGAACACCTGCCCCCTCCACCCTCGGCCCCGGGGCGCAGTGTGCGTGCGGTGAACGAACGACCGATCGACCTCGTTGTTCGTCCACTCCCGCAGCTTCGCCACCCGCTCGAACCAGCCCATGGCCGCCATGCGTAGTTCGTGACAAACGACGTCAACTCCGATGTGGTGCCTGACGCCTCAGCCTAGGTGGGAGTAAATGCCGGCGAGGTAGTCGCCGATCTACTGGCGCATGCCGGGGGTGGATGTCGTACTGGTCAAGGTCGGCGGGCTGTATCCAGCGGACGCCGCCAGCCTCGTCGTTGATCGTGAACATCCGTATTCGTCACCTTGACACAAATTCGCCGGAACAGGCTGGCTGCGCCGCTTGGGTCTGACATGCTGAAGGTCAATCGAGAGGGGCCTCAAACGATGCAGTGGAAGATCCACGGGGAACGTCCCATCTACGAGAACCCATGGGTGAACCTGTGGTTGGTCGATGTCGAGCAGCCCGACGGGCACCGCTGGGAGCACCACGTGCTCAAGCTGCGGCACCTGGCCGTGGCCGCGGTGGTGAACGACCAGAAGCAGGTGCTGATGATGTGGCGGCACCGCTTCATCACCGACTCGTGGGCCTGGGAGCTTCCCATGGGCCTGATCGAAGCCGACGAGACCCCGGCCGAGGCCGCCGCCCGCGAGGTCTTGGAGGAGACGGGCTGGAAGACCGGTGAGGTCAAGCCGCTCATCTACGCGCAACCCGCGAACGGGATCACCGACTCGGAACACTTCGTCTTCCGGGCCGACGCCGTCGAGTACGCCGGACCGCCGACCGAACGGAACGAGTCGGACCGCATAGAGTGGATTCCGCTCACCGAGCTGCGCGGCATGATCGACCGTCGCGAGATCGTCAGCAGTGGCTCCCTCGTCGGTGTGCTGTACCTGCTGCTCGATGAGGCCGGCCTGTAGTCAGACGCTCACGTCCCGGATGCGCACCGACAACTCGGCGGCCGGCCGAGCGGTGCGGTAGGGCACCAGCAGCTGACGGAACTCCTGGAGGTGCGCGAGCACTCTGGGGGACGCCACCTCGACTGCCAGGTCAAGGGCCCTCCCGGCCGTGGCGCACGCCAACTCCATCTCTCGCCTTTGGAGTTGGGTGCGCGCGAGCCAGAAGGAATGGAACGCGCGCCCTCGCAGGTTCGCCGGTGCCTCGCTGCGCATAGCCTCTTCGATGAGCGGTTCGGCCGCCGAAGCGTCGCCGAGCTGGCCCAACGCGATGCCGGTGTCGACGGTGAGCTTCGTCCGATCGAAGTACTGGACCCACGCCGGGCCGTCATCGGCCGGGTCGATCCGCTCCAAGTGCCGGTGCGCGTCCGCGATGGCTCGGCGGGTGGCCTCCTGGTCCTGCGCGCTGGCATGGCCGAAGGCTTCCCGCATGGACAGCATCGCCATCAGCCTCGGCGTGCCGGCGTCGAACCGAGCGCTGTCCTGCGCGGCCCGGGCCAGGGTGATGGCGTCGCGGGCCTTGTCCTCGTAGGTGGCCTGGAGGCTGAGGCAGGAGAGCACGTTGGCGACGAACGGGCGGTCATCGATCTCGCGCGCCAGACGCAGAGCCTCGGTGAAGTAGGTCCGAGCCGTGCTGTACTGCCGGGCGTCGAAGTACGTCCACCCCGTGAGGCGTGCGAGTTCGGCCGCGATGCCGTGGAGACTGCGCTGGTAGTTAGGATCGGAAGTGTCGCGCAGTATCCCCATAACGTACCGCAGTTGGCCCATCACGGCCGGCCTAAGGGCTTCGCCGCCGTGCTCGTCGTCGCGTCGCCAGTAGTCCTCGATGGAGGACTGGAGGGACCTGAGAACCGTCGGCGTGGCCTTGGCGCCGGCCGCGATGGCGAGGATGTCGTCCAGCTCGCGATTCGGCAGCACCGAATCCCCAGTTGAGGTGACCTGGTGGTTCATCGGCCGCGCGGTGTCCCGAGAAGGGGCTGACTGACGCTCCCACGCTCGGGGAGCAAGGCCGACCATGTGGCCGGGGATACGGAGGCCGTCCGCAATGCGCTCGATGACGGCCATGTTGGTGATCGTCCGACCGCCCGCAATGACTTCACCCACTCGACTGGGAGTCAGCTCGCAGACCCTGGCGATGCGCGACGGATGGAAGCCACCTCTGGCCTTCGCCAACCCGAAGATGACCGCGAAGTCCCGCACCTTGCATGCGGCGACCATCTCGGGATCCGCCAGTAAGCGGCTCGGCAGCCCCGACGAAGCCGTGGATTCGGTCATGTCCGGCACCCCCAGCACCGGGAAGATCATCACTCGGTGTCACGTGGCATAACTGACCGCAAGTCTACCCATGGTGGGTACACACCTGGCCCTTATTCCGGAACCGCCCACCCGGCAATCCTGGGGTTCCTCCGAGGGCAAGCCGGAGGAACCCCGACTGAGAGGGAGGTCCGTGCTGATGGGCCCGACGAACAACGCCGATCTGCCGGCACCACAGACGTGGGAGGTTGAACCGGAGCTGGCGGCCGTCCCGTCAACCCGCCGCCTGATCACGGGGATTGCCCAGCACTGGACCGTTCCGTTGTCCGATGCCGCGCTGCGGGACGTCGAGCTGTGCGCCAGTGAAGTGCTCACCAACGCGGTCGAGCACACCGGCGCCCGATTCCGGGTCACCGTGCGGTGGACCGGCGATCGTCTGCGCGTGGAGGTCGCGGACAACAGCCTCCGGACACCCGACCCCTGCATCGCTGAAGACACGATCACGGGTGGACGTGGTCTCGTCCTGGTCGAGGGGCTCGCCCACTCCTGGGGCTGGTATCCCGAGGGCGCCGGCAAGGTCGTGTGGTTCGAGTGCGCCGCTGACCAACTGGTGACCGGAGACAGACGACTCGCCGTCCTTGTCTACTCCACGCAGGCCCAGACAGCTTGCCTGCCGCAGTCGGCCTGACCTCTCACTTCTCCAACCGGCTCCTGGGACAGCACGGACCGGGTGGACACAGCGCCGGGTCGTCACACCCGCATTGGTCGGCTGGCGCCACTCCAGTCTTCCCGTCGGAACCCCGGCGGGAGTTCTCAAGAAGAAGGGAAGAAGCACATGGTGCAGGACACCCCGACGGCTCCGGCCGCTGAGGGCGGCCTCCTGGTCGCCGCGCGGAAGATCGCCGCTGCCCGGGCTCGTACCGAGCAGCCGTCCGACGTCAGCAGCGGCCGTTCCGACGGCAACGACTGATAAGGACGCCCACGATGCATGATGCCGCTTCGTGGGCGGCGCGTCTGGGCGGGGACTCGTTCCTCGCCCAGACGTTCAACCGCTCCTACGCCGTCATCCCCGGGCAGGCCGCCGACGTCGCCGGCCTGCTGTCCTGGGACGACCTCAACACCATCCTCGCCACCCAGCGCCTGGAGCCCCCGCGGCTTCGGCTGTCGATGGACGGCGAGATGCTGCCCCTGCACCGGTACGCGCTGCCGGTGACCACCCGCCGGGCGGTGACCTGGCACCGTATCCAACCGGCTGAACTTCAGGCGCGATTGGCCGAGGGTGCCTCGCTGGTGCTGGACTCGATCGAGAAGATCCACCCGCCGATCGGGGCCGCCGCGGAGGCCCTGGAACGGTTCCTCGGCACGCTGGTGCAGGTCAACGCCTACGCCTCGTGGACCGAACGGGAAGGCTTCGGCACGCACTGGGACGACCACGACGTGGTGGTGGTCCAGATGTACGGGGCCAAGCGCTGGCGGTTGTACGCCCCCACCCGGACCGCGCCGACCTTCCGGGACGTGGAGGCCCCGGACCAGCCGGAAGGCGACCCGGCAGCCGATCTCGTCCTGACGGCCGGGGACGTGCTCTACCTGCCGCGTGGCTGGTGGCACGCGGTCAGCGCGGACCAGGGAACGTCGTCCCTGCACCTGACCTTCGGCCTGGTCACCCATACCGGAGCCGACCTGCTGACCTGGGTGGTGGACCAGCTGCGCTCCCACCTCGCCTTGCGACTGGACGTGCCGCGCTTCGCCCCGCGCGGCGAGCAGGCCACGTACGTCGACGAACTGCGCAAGGAGGTGCTGACCGAGCTGTCCGATCCCGAACTGGTCGGCCGCTGGGCCGAGTCGGTCGACACCACGCACTACGGGCGGGCGGTCACGTCCCTGCCCTACATCGACGGCCTTCCGGCTCGGCCGGAGATCACGGTCCGGCTCACCGCACCTCGGGCCAGGATGACCGAGAGCGGGCCGGACGGCACCGTGACCCTCGCGGCGGCGGGGACCGCGTGGGACTTCGCCGGCCAGGCGGCCCCGCTGCTGCGGGTTCTGCTGGCCGGACAGCCTGCCACCCTCGGATCGCTGGCCGCCACAGCCGACCTGGAGGTGAAGGACGTGGCGTCGCTGCTCTCCGTCCTGATCGAGGGCCAGGCCGCTTCCGTGGTCGGAACAGCGCTGTGACCGCCGCTCTCGCGCTGGGAACGTACCGGGTGCGCGCCGTCAACCAGGCGGCACGCACCGCCCTCGCCGCCGGGGCGCCGTGGGTGGACACCGCCCCCAACTACGCCCACGGCTTGGCGCATCAGGAGCTGGCCTCCGTGTTGGCTGCTCACCCGAGCGTCCGGGTGACCACGAAGACGGGCTTCCTCACGACCGCTCAAGGCCGTGCAGCCGTCGAGGCCAACGTGCTCACCCCAGACCAGGCGGGGGTGGGCCACAGCCTCGCTCCTGCGTTCGTGCGGTGGCAGACCGAGCAGTCCCTGAAGGTGCTGGGCCGCGCCGACCTGGTCTTCGTCCACAACCCCGAGCAGGCCGCGTCCGGCCACGACCCCACCCGACTGCACGATCTTCTACGGGGAGCGTTCGCCGTACTGGAGGAGTTCGCCCAGGCCGGCCGAATCGGCGGCTACGGCGTCGCCACCTGGTCGGGTCTGAGCTCGGGCGCGTTGACGGTGGCAGAGCTTCTCGGCCTGGCCGAACAAGCCGCCGGCTCTGCGAGCCACCACTTCAGCGGACTACAGCTTCCGGTGAGTCTGGTCATGGCCGAGCCCATCGCCAAGGCGCTCCACGGCGGCGGACCCCTCGTGGAGGCGAGCGACGCCAGGGTGATCACCTTCGCGTCCGCTCCGCTCCATGGCGGAGAACTCCTGGGGTTGATGACACCCGAATTGGTGGACCTCATCCGGCCCGGGTTGTCCGCTCCCGCCGCTGCGCTGCTGGCCGTGGCGTCGTGCCCTGGCCTGGATGTGGTGCTGCTGTCCGCAAGCACCCCGAATCACTGGCACGATGCGGAAAGGGCTGTGGCCGTCCCGCTGGAACGCGACCGACTCAGGAGCGTGATCGATGCACTCGCCGCCGGATGAGGCGACCAGACTCCGTATGGAAGCCGCCCACGCCCATGCGGCGGCACTACTCGGGCTCACCTGTACCAGCGCTCCTGTGTGGGGGTTCCTCGGCTGCACCATCAGCCGTCGGGCCGGTGTCCTCTGGCTGCGGGTGGCCTCCACCGCCAAGGCGAACGCGGGCCGGAAGCAGGGAGAAGGCAGCGTCGGTGCGTCGGTCCTGGTGTCGGACGACGTGCCGCGTCCCAGACTGCACGACGTGCTCGACTGGACCGACGACGCCTACGCCTACAAGGCCGAGGCCGTCGACTACGTCCCTCATCCGGTCATCTCGCCCGACCGGCCGGACCTGGCTCACGGTCCCGGGCTCCCGGACGAGTGGTGGAGGAGCCTACGGCGAGCCCTCGACCGGCTGGGCCAGGCGGAGGGCGTTCGGGTCACCGTGCGGTCCGGCTGGATCGACAAGGCGTTCCCGCAGTTCCTCGGCATCCCCGCACCCGAGAAGATCGAGCGTGTGACCGGCCACGGTGACCTCCACTGGGGCAATCTCACCGCACCGCTCGCCCTCCTCGACTGGGAACGCTGGGGCCGGGTGCCCGTCGGCTACGACCCCGGCCTGCTCCACGCCAACAGCCTGTTGGTTCCCGGGCTCGCCGCTCGGATCCGGGACGAGTTCTCCTCGATCCTCGGCACGCCCACCGGCAGGATCGGCGAACTGGCCGCGCTGGCAGAGATGCTGCAAGCGGTCGCGCGGGGCTGGTATTCGGAGCTCGCCCCGCTCCTAGCCGAGCGCGCCACCGAACTCACCGGCGTTCGACCCCCCGTCGCCGAGCACTCGGAGATCACTGCGTGACTGCCCTGGCAGTCCGGATCGGCGGACGCCCCTTGTCCAACAGGACTGTGGGCGAGGGGCGGTCCGGTGCCAGGCAGTTGCTCCTCGACGCTTGGATCAGGCGTGCCCGGTCCTGGGTACCGACCTTGCGATCCGCCAAGAACTGGCGTATTCCCGGCCGGCACGCTGCGTCAGGATCCAGCGGCTCTGTGTCGGCCTTCCTCCTACCTGGATGATCAATTCCCAGGGGTCTCCGGGCGCTCGTAAACGGTTTCGCTCCGGTAGATCGGCCTGCGAGGGTGTGGCCATGAGTGACGTCGTTATCCGTCGGGCCGGGTTCGACGACGCGCCTGCGCTGGCAGCCATGCGCTGGCGGTTCAAGGTGGAGGACGGCGGAGATGAAGTCCCGCAGGACGAAGAGGGGTTCACCGCTGAGTGCGAACGGTGGCTGCGTTCCCGGATGGCCGGGCCGTGGCGTGTCTGGCTCGCGGAAGTGGACGGCCGGCCTTGTGGTCACGTGTTCGTGTGTCTCGTGGAGAAGGTCCCGAGTCCCTACCCCGGCTCCGACTCCCTCGGTTACGTGACGAACTTCTACGTCACCCCGGACCAGCGCAACCGCGGCCTGGGCAAGGCCCTGCTCGACGAGGTCACCCGCCATGCGCGCACTCACGACCTGGATACGTTGATCGTGTGGCCGTCCGAGCGTAGTGCGCCGCTGTACCGGCGCTGTGGCTTCGACGGACCGGACGAGCTCCTCGAACAGCCTGTGGCGCCCACCTGAGCGAACTCTCGCGACCGCACTCCATGGGCTGACCACCAGCTACACGCACACCTCCCGTCGTTCTCGCCGGATCGCCGGATCGCCGGGGGGAAGTCACCGCAGGAGCTCCCGCTACCCGAGTTCGTCCGCCAGCAGGTCCATCAGCAGGTTGTCGTGCCAGGTGCCGTCGGGGCCACGTTCGTACTGGCGCATGGTGCCCACGGGGCGGAAGCCGACCTTGGCGTAGCAGCGGATCGCCGCCGTGTTGTCGGCCGCCGGGTCGATGATCAGGCGGTGGTAGTGGTGGTCGGTGACGAGGTGGCGGGCCAGGGTGCGGACGGCGTCGGTGCCGAGGCCGCGGCCGTGGCGGGCGGGGTCGAGGTAGATGTCCATGCCCGCGTGGCGGTACTCGTCGTCGTTGTTGGCGTACCACTGGATGGCGCCGGCCACCTGCCCGTCGACCAGGATCACCAGGGTCTCGGTGTCCGGCTCCTTGAGGTCGGTGGCGACGGCGTCGGCCAGGTCGTCGCCACCGCGCCAGCGGGCGTAGACCTCGGGCGTGGCACGGATGGCCACGAGGGCCGGGATGTCGTCCGCCGTCGCGGGGCGGAGTGTGACCTGGGCGCCCTGCAGAATCGTCCCCATATAGGGCATGTTTGCATGGAAAAGGCCATTCGGCGAGCCTTTTTCGGCGTTGCATTCACCCGCTCCCACCAGGGATGATTCGCCGCCGTGACACATTTCCTGATCGTTCTCGTGGCTATCCTCATCTACTTCGCGGTGAAGAAGTCCCGCGCCACCAAGTCGGTGGAATGGGCCAAGACCCAGTTCGACCCGGCCGCCTTCGGCCTGGTCCCCCGCGAGCGGCTCGACCCGCGCCGTTCCGGGCCGCCGATCTCCGACGAGCGGCGCCGGCGGTCCCAGGCGATAGCCGATGCCGCCTGGGGCGGGGACTGGCGGCCGGCCGCCGCCCACGTGGAGGCGGCGGGCCAGGACTGGGAGGAGCGCTGGTCGCGGCTGGAGCTGCTGGCGAGCATCGCCAACGAGGACGACGCCTGGCTGACGGCCTGGCGCGCCGCGGACCCGAACAGCTGCGACGCGGCCACCCTGGAGGCCAAGCAGATGGTGCACCGCGCCTGGGCGATCCGGGGGTCCAAGTACGCGCACGAGGTGCCGGCCGAGGACATGGCGAAGTTCCGCGAGCTGCTGCCCGCCGCGATCGAGGCGGCCCGCCGGGCCACCCTGCTGGCGCCGGCGGATCCGGCTCCGTGGGTGGTCATGGTGACGACGGCGCGCGGCGCGCAGTACTCGCCGGAGCAGTTCGAGCCGCTCTGGGCCGGCCTGGCCGAGCGCGCGCCGCACCACTACGAGGCGCACTGGCAGGGCATGCAGTACTGGTGCGCCAAGTGGTTCGGCTCGGACAAGCAGATGCTGGCGTTCGCCGAGCGGGCGATGGACCACGCGCCGGCCGGGAGCCCGCTGCCGGGGATCTACCTGCACGCGCTGTCCGAGCTGGAGAAGCGCAAGACGCTCGGCTCCACGCTGGCCGGGGAGAAGGCCAAGGAGCGACTGAAGGCGATCGCGGCGACGCTGACCTCCGTCCCGGCGGACGACGAGCGGCTGCCGATGCTGCGGCACCTGCTCGCGTACTACTGCGGCAAGGCCGAGCTGCACGCGGAGGCGCTGGAGCAGTTCCGGCTGATCGGCCGCTGGTGCGGGGCTTCGGTCTGGGCGGACCAGGGCGACCCGGTGGCGGTGTTCGACCTCGCGCGCGGTGTGGCGGTGAAGCTCTCGGAGGCACCGCCGCTGCCGCCCGAGCTGCGGCCCACCAAGGGCACGGATCATCACTACAACGGGTAATCATTTCATTTCGGAGCGTGCTGAACGGCCGTCATTTGGGTGTACCGTGACCGCCAGAAGCGGATCGCCCCCGAAGAATGGGGCGAGCCCGGCAACGTGTTAGCGCACGCGGCCGGGCTCTTCATTCGCCGAGTGGACAAGGCCCCACTGACGATGCTCCTGCATGCTATCGCGCCCTCGCGCGACTTCACCCAGATTGCCAACTCCCTGGTGTGGGACGACGAGTTGTCGGACTCCGCCTTTCGACTTCTTGTGCGAGCCCTGGCCCTGGGCCCCGCGAAAGCCCGCACCACCACGGTGACCGCACTGGCCGCCGAACTCGCCGGCGGCCGCATCACCACCGACCGCGCCCGCCGCCAACTCACCCACGCCGGACTGCTCCACACCACGCGGCGACGCGTCGCGGCCGGACAGGTGCGCACCGAATCCCTGGTCTCCAACGTGCCGTTGGACGCGGCGGAGGCGGAGCGGCTGTTCGACGAGCATTTCGAGCACGCGAGGCGGGAGGGCGACGACAACCCGCCGGGTGCCGGGAAACGTACCCGCGGGACGTCGTCCGTCCGGGCCTCCGGCACCGCCCTCCCGGGGGTAACACCCGGGGTGAACACCTCCCCCCTCCCTCCCCCGCCGGCACCCGAATCCGCTTCATGCGAACCGGAGTTCGTCGATGCCGAGCGTGCCCTGCTGGACCTGCGGCGGATCGACCCCCGGCTGACCCTGGGAGCCCGCGAGGTACGGCGGTTGGCACCGCTGGCCGCCGAGTGGCTGGCCAGGGGCGTGAGTTCGGCCGCCCTGCGCGCCGCACTGACCAGCGGACTGCCCGAACAGGTCAAGTCCCCCGCCGCACTGCTGCGTTGGCGCCTGGAGGGCAAGATGCCCGCCCGGGTGGAACCGGGCACGGTGGCGACGCCCGTTCCGTGCGACGGCTGCGACCGGGCCTTCCGCCCGGTGGACGGCGAGCAGCGGTGCGGCAGCTGCCGCACCGAAGCCGCCGCACGCACCGCCGTCGACGCGGACACCGCACCGAGGCGGGCGGACTGGCGCACCCTCGTCGCCCAGGTCGGGGTGAGATAACCGATCGACACCCTCCTCGTCATCGCGTTACCTGGGGGCATGCCCGAACTGCGCACCGATCGCCTGCTGCTCCGCCGGTGGCGGGAGTCCGACCTCGAACCGTGGGCGGCGATGAACGCCGACCCCGAAGTACGGGAACACCTGGGGGAACTGCTGACGCGGGAGCAGAGCGATGCCACGGTGGCGTCCATGCAGGCCGCGTTCGACGGGCGAGGATTCGGTTGGTGGGCGCTCGAAGCACGGGAGACCGGCGAGTTCATCGGCCGCGCCGGCCTGGACGAGGTGGGCGAGGACATGCCGTTCGCGGGCGTGGACGTCGGGTGGCGGTTGACGCGTTCGGCGTGGGGTCACGGCTACGCCACCGAGGCCGCCCTGGCCTGCCTGGCCTTCGGCTTCGACACCCTCGGGCTGCCGGAGGTCCTTGCGTCGACGACCGTCCGCAACCGTCGCTCCCAGGCGGTGATGCACCGGATCGGCATGACCCGGGACCCGGCCGACGACTTCGAGGATCCGAGCGTGCCGGAAGGACCGCTTCGCCGGTGCGTGCTGTACCGGACCTCCGCAGAGATGTTCACGGCCTGCGCCACCCCGAGGGACACGACCGGAACTGCGCCGGCCTGCGGAGATCCTTTCGCCGAGAAGTCCTCAGGAGGCATGACATCGGAACTGCCTCTCCGGGCACCCCGCCGGCTGCGCGCCGAGCATGAGTAGGGTCGCCCCGGGGCATTGCTGGACGTGCGGGCGCCCCTCCACGAGCGTGCCGGCGCAGATCCTCCGGGACGGAGAGTTCTTCTGGAGGGACAGCCGGGTGTGTGACGAGTGCTCGGACCGGGGCTTCGAGGGACGAGGCCCGGACTGGCTGCGGGATGCCGTCCTGCAGGACACGGGCGGCGTCGTTCTCACCCTCGTCGCCCAGCAGCCCGCCCGGGTCCACGTCCTTCGCATCCTCCGGCGGACCTACGGTGGGACGGTCGCCGACACCGCCGCAATGCTGAGCTCCCTGCTGGGCCCGGGCCTGCGGGTCACACCGGCCGAGGCCGAGTTCCTGACCTCCGAACTCTCCGCCCTGGGGCTCCTCGTGGGCCCGGCGGGGCCGTGCTGATCGCCTGAGGCAGCTCCGAGGCTGCCAGGTGGCGAGATCGGCGGACGCCCCGCCGGGCCCGCGGTCGGCCGCCGGCTGTCCTTACCGTCCGGTGCCGTCGAGCAGCAGCTTCGCGGCCACCGCCGCCCCGTCGGCGCGGAACGCACCGGCCACGGCGGTGGCCCGCTCGCGGGTCTCGGGCAGCAGCGCCACCTTGAGCGCGGCCGACAGGGACTCGGCGGTCGGCGTCGGACCGTCGTGTGCCGCGCCGATGCCGAGGCCCGCCACCCGGCCCGCGAAGTACGGCTGGTCCGCCCCTTGCGGCACCACCACCTGGGGCGCACCGGCCCAGGTGGCCGTCGTCGTCGTGCCCGCGCCGCCGTGGTGCACGACGGCGGCCGCCCTGCGGAACAGCGCCTGGTGGTTGACCTCGCCGACGACGAAGCAGTCGTCCCGGTCGTCGACCCGCGCCAGCTCGGCCCAGCCGCGGGAGAGGACCGCGCGGCGGCCCTGGGCGCGGATCGCCTCGACGACCACCTGGGCGAGACCTTCCGGGTCGCGCATCGGAATGCTGCCGAAGCCCACGTACACCGGCGGCGCACCGGCGTCCAGGAACTCCACCAGGTCGGCGGGGAGGGGGCGTTCGTCCGGCAGGACCCACGCCCCCGTCTGCACCACGTCCAGGCCCGCCGGCCGCTCCCACGGCGCCAGGGTCGGATCCGCGGCCAGCCACGGCAGGTCGGTGAAGACGTGGTCGCGGACGTTGTCCACCGGCGGCAGGCCGATCGACGCCCGGTGGCCGTTGACCGCCTCGCCGAACACCTCCTGCGCGTCCAGGGCGTCCTGGTCCCACAGCACCTGGTTGTCGGTCACGTCCTCGCGGAGCGGCCGGCCCGGACGCGGGATCGGCGGGTGGTGCGGCGACGGCAGGCTGACCGGCTGGTAGCTCGCGTACACGTACCGGATGCCCAGCTTCTCGGCCACCGCCTTCACACCGGCCACGGCCGGCACCAGGCCGGTCGCCACCAACACGTCGCACCCCTCGGCCACGGCGCTGACGTTGTCGTAGAACGCGGCGACCATCTCGGCCGCGCGCCGCGGCAGGCCCCCCGGCGACGGCGGCGTCTTCCCGGTCACCAGGTCGCGCACCGACTGCCCGGTCGGCACCATCTCGACGTCGACCACGGCGAGCCGCTTCGCGAACTCCTCGTCCGGCGGCGCGCACACCCGCACCTCGGCGCCGAGTTCCCGCAGCCGCACCGCGAGCCCCACCAGCGGCTCGACGCCCCCGCGAGAATCGTAGGCAGACAACACCACGCGCATTCGGTACTCCCCGTTTCCTGACGATCTTGGCTTCGAGCGGAGATTCTGCAGCATGACCGGGGCCTTGCCGCAAGGACCCCGGTGCGCTATAAGTTGAGAGTGGAAAGGAGTGGGTTCTCCTTCTTTCCCCCTGCCGTCCGCAGTTGACGGACCATCTCCTCACCAGTCGCACGGCGACCGCTTTGCCGCACCCCTGGCGAGCTGGGCAACAGAACTGCACCAAGGCCGCCCGCCTGCACCGGAGTTGACGGTGACAGTCGATAGAGTCTGCGCATCGCTGCCGCCACGTCGGCGGCAGCCGGGCGAGGGGGTGGGCGGATGTCGTCGGCCGCAACACGATGGACGATCGCGGTGCTCGGGTCGGTGGTCACCTTCGGGGTGCTGCTGGGGGTCGGACGGCTCGCCGACTTCGGGTGGCTGCCGGACGGGGATGCCGGGTGGGGAGTACTGAGCGCGCTGGCGGCGGTCGGCGCGGCCGGAGTGCTGGCCGCACTGGGGTGGTGGGCGAGCCAGACCACGCCGGCCCCGGCTCCGCCGCGCACCGTGGACCAGCGGGCGAAGGCCACCGACCGGGCGCAGGTCGAACAGGTCGCGGGCGACCGCTTCGCGCCGGGCGCCGGCGGCCCGTCGGGCACCGCCGGCACCCCGCCCACGAGTGTCCGGCAGAACGCCGCCGCGAGCGGGGACGCCCGGATCGTGCAGGCGGGCGGTGACCAGCACCAGTGAGCAAGCAGGATCCCGCCGACAGCGGCGGCGGAGTCGAGCAGCAGGCCACCGCCTCCGGCACGAGCCAGGTGCACCAGGCCGGGCGTGACCAGTACTTCGGCGACGTCCATCACCATCACCATGCCGCCCAGCCGGCGACCGTGGTGAACAACTCGATCAGCGGCGGCGTCGTCAACGGCCATGTGATCATGGGTCACACCATCAGCGGCGTGCCCCCGACCGAGACCGTTCCCGCCCGACCTGCCCAGGTCGTGTTCGGCGTGATCCCCCCACTGGCGAGCGCCTTCCAGCCGCGTACCGCCATCCGCTCCGCCGTCGACCGGGCCCGGGGCTCCGGTGAGACCGTCGTCCTGACCCAACGCACCGCCGGGTTGACGCAGTTGCTCGCAGGTGGAGGCGGGGTCGGCAAGAGCCAGCTGGCCGCCTTCTACGCGCACCGCGCGGTGGCCGACGGCACGGACCTGGTTCTCTGGGCCGACGCCACCGAGCCCGCGACCGTGACCGCCCTCTACGCCCGGGCCGCCACCACCATGGGCGCCCCGGGCGTGAGCAGCGGCCCGGCGGCGACAGAGCAGAACGCCGCCTGCTTCCTCACCTGGCTCGCCACGACCGACCGCAGCTGGCTGGTCGTGTTGGACAACGTCACCGACTTCACCAACGCCGGTCTGTGGCCGGCCGCCTCCCGGCACGGCGGGAGCCGCGTCCTGGCCACCACCCGGCTCCGCACCGCCGCCGCCGGTGCGGGCGGACGCGCCCTCGTCGATGTCGACCGCTACACCTCCGACGAGTCCGCCGCCTACCTGCGCGAACGCCTCCCCTCTGCCCTCCTGGATGACCGCGCCACCGAACTCGCCGACGCACTCGGCCACCTGCCGCTGGCCCTCGGGCACGCCGCCGCCTACGTGCTCAACAGGCGCTGCACCACGGGCGCCTACCTGGACCTGTTCAACCAGCGCAACCGCAGCCTCGACACCCTGCTCCCCCGGGACGCGGACACCGAGCACTACGGCCGCCCTGTCGCCGCCGCCCTGCTCCTCGCCCTCGACGCCGCCCAGCAGACGGAGCCGGTCGGCCTCGCCGCCCCCGCGATGCGCCTCGCCGCCCTCCTCGACCCAGCCGGGCACCCGCGAGAGTTCTGGACAACGGACGCCGTCACCCGGTACCTCGGGGAGCAGCGGGCCGGCGCCGCCCCCGGCGGGTGGTGGTCACGGCTGCGGGGACGCCGGACCGCAGCCCCGGCCGTCAGCCCGGAGGACGCCCTAGCTGCCCTGGCCGTCCTGCACAACTACAACCTCCTCACCGACGGTGGCCCCGGCAGCGGACCACGCGCGGTCACCATCCACGCCCTCACGGCCCGGGCCGCGTACGACACCACGCCCAACGAGCGGCAGCCGCATGCACCTGCCGCCGACGCGCTCATCGCGCTGTGGGCGAAGCACGACCACACCGACCGCGACCTGGCCAGCGCTTTGCGAGCCAGCTCCGACACGCTCGCTCTGCTCGCGGGCGACCTGTTGTGGAAGTCCAACGGCCACCCACTCCTGGCCCGCACCGGCGACAGTCTCCTGGACGCCGGTCTGTACACCGCCGCTGTCGACTACTGGGAGCACGCGCTCTCCCAGGCCGAACGCATTCTCGGCCCCGACCATCCCAACACCCTCGCCTCCCGCGCCAACCTCGCTACCTCCTACTCCCGGGCCGGACACACCCACGACGCCATCAGCATCACGGAACAGGTAGCCGCCGACACCGAACGCACTCTGGGGCCCAACCACCCCAACACCCTCACCGCACGCGCCAACCTCGCCATCTCCTACTCCCGGGTCGGCCGCACCCACGACGCCGCCACCGTCACGGAACAGGTCCTCGCCGACCGCAAACGTGTCCTCGGCACCGACCACCCCAACACCCTCAGCTCACGCGCCAACCTCGCCGTGTGCTACGCGCGGGTCGGACGTACCCACGACGCCATCACCATGGGGGAAGAGGTCCTCGCCGACCGCAAACGTGTCCTCGGCCCCGACCACCCCAACACCCTCACCTCACGCGCCAACCTCGCCGTGGCCTACGCGCGGGTCGGACGTACCCACGACGCCATCACCATGGACGAACAGGTCCTCGCCGACCGCAAACACGTCCTCGGCCCCGACCACCCCGACACCCTCACCTCACGCGCCAACCTCGCAGCCTCATATTGGCAAGCCGGACGCGTCGACGACGCCATCAACCTGCTCAAACCAACCGTCGCCGACCTGGAACGCGTCCTCGGCGCCGAACACCCCGCCACACTCACCGTGCGCTCGGCTCTCGCCGACATCCTGCGCGGCGAGAGTCCTGAAGGCCGCACCCCCGACACACCCCCGCCCGCCCCGGCGTGATCACGCCGGGGCGGGCGGCCCCCGGCGGCACCGCCGGGGGGGGCCGCCCCCCCCCCCGCCCCGCGGCCGGGCCGCGGCACCCGGGGCGGGGCGGGGGGGTTCGCTCTTGTCGCCCACCCCCCCCACCCCCCCCCCCCCGCCCGGGGGTTCCCCGGGGGGGGCGGGCGGCCCCCTGCGGCACCTCAGGCGTGCGCCGCCTCCCCGCACGCCCGGCGGCCGGCCGGCTCCACCTGGAGCGTCGCGTGGGCGATGCCGAAGTGGTCGGCGACGCGGCGGCGCAGGCGGGTGAGGAGGTCGGCGGCCGGGGCGTCGTCCGCGACCACGTGGGCGCTGAGGACGGGCATGCCCGAGGTGATCGTCCAGGCGTGCAGGTCGTGGACCTCGCGGACGCCGTCCTCGGCCAGCAGGTGGGTGCGGAGTTCGGCGAGGTCGACGTCCTCGGGGGCGGCCTCCAGCAGGACGCGCAGCGCGTCGCGGCCCAGCAGGTAGGCGCGCGGCAGGATCATCAGGCCGATGAGCAGCGAGGCGATCGGGTCGGCGTACTGCCAGCCGGTGAGCTGGATGGCGACGGCGGCCGCGATGGCGGCGACCGAGCCGAGGGCGTCGCCGAGCACTTCCAGGTAGGCACCGCGCAGGTTGAGGCTGTGGTCCTTGCCGCCGCGCAGCAGGACGACGCCGACCAGGTTGGCGGCGAGGCCGATGAGCGCGACGGTCAGCATCAGACCGCCCCGGACTTCGACGGGCTCGCCGAACCGGCGGACGGCGCCGTAGGCGACCCAGGCGAAGACGCCGATCAGCAGGACGGCGTTGGCGAGGGCGGCCAGGATCTCCAGCCGGTAGTGGCCGAAGGTGCGGCGCAGGGTGGGCGAGCGCTGGGCGATCTGGACGGCGAGCAGCGCGAGCGTGACACCGGAGAGGTCGGTCAACATGTGCCCGGAGTCGGCGAGCAGGGCGAGGCTGCCGGAGAGCAGGCCGCCGATCACCTGGAGGACCAGCACGGCGGCGGTGACGGCGATGGTGAGCAGCATCCGGCGGCGGTAGGCGCCGCTGACGGTGGCCGGTGCGGTGGCGGAGGGGGCAGGGCCGTGGTTCGCGCCCATGTCAGTGCTCCTCCCGGGCGGGGTCGGCGGGCAGGACGGCGGCGAGCAGGTCCCGCAGGGCGTGGGCGAGGCGGTCGTCGGCCAGGTGGTAGCGGGTGCGGCGGCCTTCGGGGACGGTCCGCACCAGGCCGCAGTCGCGCAGGCAGGCGAGGTGGTTGGAGACGTTGGCCCTGGTCAGGCCCAGCTCCTCGGCGAGGTCGGCCGGGTAGTGCGGGGCGGCGAGCAGGGCGAGCAGGATGCGGCGGCGGCTGGTGTCGGCGAGGGCCTTGCCGACCCGTTCCATGGCCGCCTCCTGCGCCTCGGCGGGCAGGTGCGGGTTGCGGGGGTTCGCGGCGGTCGGTTCCATGCGCGGTTCCATGTCTCCAACAGTACAGTCGCTACTGAATTCAGCAAGGGCTGAACTGTTGGACACGGCAGATGCGAGCCTGCGGGGCCACCCGCCCTGGCAGTTGCGACGGGCCGTCAGACCATTCCTGACCTGCGGTTTTCCTGCCACTAGGGTGGGTGGCGGCGCGATCGGAAACCCTCATTTCCCTGATCGAAAGTACGAGGCACCCTCATGAGCCTGAGCATCCGCAACCAGCTGTCCGGCACCGTCACCGCCGTCACGACGGGCGAGGTCATGGCCACCGTGAAGGTCCGGCTCACCTCCGGGCAGGAGCTCACCGCGGCGGTCACCGTGGACGCCGTCAAGGACCTCGGCCTCGGCGCGGGCAGCGCGGTCCGGGCACTGGTGAAGTCGACCGAGGTGTCGCTGGCCACCGGACCGGTCGCCGGGCTGAGCATCCGCAACCAGATCCCGGGCACGGTGGCCGAGGTGGCCACCGGTAGCGCGATGGCCGGGGTGAAGGTCGACGTCGCGGACGGCTCGCTGACCGCCGCGATCACCGCCGACGCGGCCGCGGACCTGGGCCTGGCCGCCGGCTCGACGGTCGTCGCGCTGATCAAGTCGACCGAGGTCTCGCTCGCCACCGCCTGAGGCCACGCGCGAGCCGACGGCCCCAGCCCACCCACGGGCCCCGGCCCAGCCCGCCCGCTCAACCCGTCGGCTCGTCCAGCGGGCCGAGCCAGACGGCCGTGACACCGCTGACGTAGCGGGCACCGCAGTGGTCGTCCGGGACGACCAGCTGCGGGCCCGTCTCGTCCAGCGGGGCGCCGTCCATGCTGGCGGCGAGCAGCATCCGCCGGCCGCCGAACTCGGGGTCGATCTCGGCCCAGGAGACGACGGCCCGGTGGCCGTCGGAGCCGCTGACCGAGAGCAGGAAGCGCAGCCGCTGCTTGCGGCCGGTGAAGTCGATCCGGGGGCCGGCGGCGCGCAGGACGTCCCAGAGGGCGGGGCCCTCGTAGCCGTGCTGCTGCTCGCCCTCGGAGAGGCAGTCGAAGCTGACCCGGACGCGGTGGGCGGGCAGGGCCCGCAACTGCTCGACGGTCAGCTCGGCGGGCCGGTCGAGGTGGCCGTGCAGCCGGACCTTCGCGGACGCTCCCATGGCTCACGCTCCTCCCGGGCCGCGCCGGTGCACTCCGGTGCGCCCCGGGAGGGGGCGTACCCGAGCGGGCATCACGGCACTCGCAGTTGCGGCCGTGAAAGCAAGAATTCAGCCGCATCTGCCATGGACGGGGGCCTTCGTGCTGTGCGGGGCGCGCCGGAGGAGACACTGCGGCGCGCCCCGCACCGATTGAAGCAGCGCGGCAATGGGGCGGACGACTGGATCCGACCACCATCCGCAGGGGTCCGCGCTGGAGGATCCACCAAGAGGGATTACCGGCCTCCAGGCTTGCATTTACGATGCCCATGCGCGGTCCAACCTTGCAGGTGCGAGCCGCCTCACGGGTGCGAGTCGCCGCCCCGCGCACTGCACAAGGAGCGAGAGATGATCGTCGGAGACCTGCTGGACCTGGACGACCTGGCCATCCGCCTGGCCTGGGGCACCCCTGAGCTGCTCGCCCGCCAGGTCACCGGGATCAGCTCCACCGACCTCCAGGACCCGGCCCGCTACCTCCAGCCCGGCGAACTGGTCCTGACCGGCCTGGTCTGGTGGCAGCCCGCCGACGGCTCGGGCGCGCTGCGCTTCGCCACCGCGCTGCGCAGCGCGGGCGTCGCCGCACTGCTGGCCGGCGAGGGCACCCACGGCAGCGTCCCGGAGCGCCTGGTGGACGCCTGCCGCACACACGGCATCCCGCTGCTGGCCGTCCCCGCCGGGGTCAGCTTCCGCGCCGTCACCGACCGGGTCTACCTGCGGCTCTGGGGGGACCTCCGGGCCGGCGCGCAGGACGCGGCCGCGATACCGGACACCGTCCGGCGCGAACTCGCCGAGCTGATGCACGCGGGCACCGCGCCCGGGGAGGTGCTGGCGCACGCGGTGGGCCGGCTCGGCGTGCCGGACTGCTCCCTCGTCACGGCGGGCGGGCGGCAGGTCGCCAGTACCTCCCTGCCGGTGCCACCGGCCACCGGGCGGGGCGACGGCGGGCTGCCGGTCGGCCCGCAGGACGACTCGCCGTTCGACGGCTGGCGGCTGCGCCCGCACGTCCACGAGGCGTCGGCCGAACCGCTGCTCCAGGGGCTGGCCGAGCTGCTCGCCCCGCTCGCGGCCCGGGCCCACGCCGAGGCGGCCGCCCGGCGGCGGGCGGCCGGGCACCTGCTCGCCGCCCTGGCCGGGGGCGGGCCCGCCGACCTCGCGGAACCGCTCGCCGCCTGTGGCCTGGCGGGCTCCGGTACGGGTCCCCAGCCGCTGGTCACGGTGACCGCGCGGATCGACCACGGCCCCGCGGGCGGGGCGCGGACCGACGACACCCCGCCCGGGTGGGCGGCGCACGCCCTCGCCGAGGCGCTGCACCCGCTGGCCGTCCCGTACGCCGCCGGGGCGGATCCGGCCGGACGGGCGGCCGCCCTGGTCGCCGCGCCCGCCGAGGCGGTCGCCGAACGGCTGCGCCGGGCCCGGCCCGCGCTCCAGACCCGGCTCACCGGGCGGCGGACGCTGCGGATCGGGATCGGCCCCGCCGCACCGCCGACCTCCGACGCACTGCGGGCGGCGCTGGTCCAGGCCCGCTACCTGCTGGACGGCTCGGCGGCGCCGGTCGCCAGCACCGCGGAGCTGGACTCGCTGGCCGGCCTGCTGCGCGGCATCCCTCCGGAGGTCACCGCCGCGTTCCACGCCCGGCTGCTGGCGCCGCTCGCCGCCCACGACCGGGAGAACGGCGTCTCGCTGCTGAGCACCCTCGCGGTCTTCCTGGACCACGACGGCTCCTGGGCCCGCACCGCCGAGTCGCTGCACATCCACGTGAACACCGTCCACTACCGGATCCGCCGCATCGAGGAGCTGACCGGCCGCAACCTCGCCCGCCTCCAGGACCGCCTCGACCTGCGCACCGCGCTGCTCTGCACCCCGGCCCGCTGAACGGGGGCGCCGGAACGGGGGTACGCCGAAGGGCCCGGGCCGGGGGCGGCGCGCTGCGGTGGCCGCTCCCGGAATCTCCCGAAAGAATTCCGGGGCGGCTGTCGAAACGGCCGTTCCCCGTTCGACGCACGGGTGAGAGGCGGGGAACGGCCCCGACCTCCTGATCGAGGAGTCACCATGCCGCGCTTTATGTCGCTGATCCGTATCGACGAGCAGGACGCCCCGGACATGCAGTCGGCGGGCCCGGAGTTCGAGCAGCGGATGGGGGCACTGTTCGAGGAGATCACCAAAGCCGGGGTGATGCTGGACACCGCCGGACTGCTGCCGACCGCCGAGGGCACCCGGATCACCTGGGAGGGCGGGAAGCTGAGCTTCACCGACGGGCCGTTCACCGAGACCAAGGAGGTCGTCGGCGGCTACGCCATCATGCAGTGCAAGGACAAGGCCGAGGCGGTCGAGTGGACCAAGCGGTTCCTGGAGATCCACCCGGAGAGCTGGAAGGTCGGCGCCGAGCTGCGTCAGATCGACGGGAACACCACCCCGCCGGAGGCTTGATCCCCGGAGCCCGGGAACCCTGGTCGCCGGAGCCCGGCAGCTCCGGTCACCGGGGCTCCGCCCGCGGCACCGGCCCGGCCGTCGCGGCCGCGTTTGCCCCGATCCCGTACGGCTGCTCTGATGGGTGGCCGTGACGGAGAGCAGCGCGACCGCGGCGGTCGAGGCCGTGTTCAGGATCGAGTCCGCGCGGATCATCGCCGGTGTCACCCGCATCGTGCGGGACGTGGGCATCGCCGAGGAACTCGCGCAGGACGCGCTGGTCGCCGCGCTGGAGCAGTGGCCCGAGCAGGGCGTCCCGGACCGGCCGGGCGCCTGGCTGATGACGACCGCCAAGCACCGCGCGATCGACCTGGTCCGCCGCAAGGAGACGTACGCGCGCAAGCTCGCGGAGGTCGGGCGGACCCTGGAGGACGTGCCGCCGCCGGAGCCGGCCGGGCCGGACGACATCGACGACGACCTGCTGCGGCTGATCTTCACCGCCTGCCACCCCGTGCTGTCGGCGCAGGCCCGGATCGCACTCACCCTGCGGCTGGTGGGCGGGCTCACCACCCAGGAGATCGCCCGGGCGTTCCTCGCCGCCGAGCCGGCCGTGGCGCAGCGGATCGTCCGGGCCAAGCGGACGCTCGCCACCGCGCGGGTGCCGTTCGAGGTCCCGTACGGCGAGGACCGGTCGGCCCGGCTCTCCTCCGTCCTGGAGGTCATCTACCTGATCTTCAACGAGGGCTACGCGGCCACGGCCGGCGACGACCTGCTCCGGCCGGCGCTCTGCGAGGACGCGTTGCGGCTGGCCCGGGTGCTCGCCGGGCTGGCCCCGCAGGAGCCGGAAGTCCACGGCCTGGCCGCCCTGCTGGAGTTCCAGGCGTCCCGGACGGCGGCCCGCACCGGGCCCGACGGGGAGCCGGTGCTGCTGGCCGACCAGAACCGCGCCCGCTGGGACCGGCTGCTGATCCGGCGCGGCTTCGCGGCGCTGCGGCGGGCCGGGACCGGGCCGTACGCGCTCCAGGCCGCGATCGCCGCCTGCCACGCGCAGGCGGCGCGCTACCAGGACACCGACTGGGCGATGATCGCCACGCTGTACGGGCGCCTGGCGGCGCTGACGCCGTCCCCGGTGGTGGAGCTGAACCGGGCGGTCGCCGTCTCGATGGCCCAGGGGCCGGCGGCCGCACTGGAGCTGGTGGACGCGCTGGCGGCGGAGCCGGCCCTGCGGGCGTACCACCTGCTGCCGAGCGTGCGCGGCGACCTGCTGGCGCGGCTCGGGCGGGCCGAGGAGGCCCGGGCGGAGTTCGAGCGGGCGGCGGAGCTGGCCCGCAACGCGCGGGAGCGCGAGCTGCTGCTGGAGCGGGCGGCGGCGGCCGGTGCGCCGGTCAGGCCCCGTCGTCGAGGCGCAGCCGGGCACTGACCTCGCCGAGGCCCTCGGCCAGGACGGCGAGCTGCTCGCGGCTGAGCACGTCGATCAGCAGCTCGCGCACCAGGGCGACATGGCCGGGCGCGGCCTGGCGCAGCATGTCGCGGCCCTGGTCGGTGAGTTCGGCGAAGACGCCGCGGACGTCGCTCGGACAGGAGCGGCGGCCGACCAGGCCCATCCGCTCCAGCTGGGTGACCTGGTAGGTCAGTCCGCTCTTGGAGGTGACCAGCTTCTCGGCCAGTTCGGTCATCCGCAGCGAGCCGGCCGGGGCGGCGGAGAGGTGCACCAGGATCTCGTACTGGGTGTGCGAGAGGCCGGAGTCCTCCTTGAGCTGGCGTTCCAGCCGGCGGTTGAGGAGGTTGCTCGCGGTGACGAAGCCCCGCCAGGCGGCCATCTCGTCGTGGTCCAGCCAGCGCGGTTCGTTCATGGAGGCCATGGGAGAAGCCTACTCCTGTTGTTCAAATTCGAACCAAGGTGTACGGTCGATGTATCGAGGTTCAAAATTGAACTACTTTGAAAGCGCGTCGGACCGGCTGGACGCGTTGAACGGGACCGACCGGACGCGTCGAACGAATCGGAAGCGAGAGAAGCCGTCATGAGCACCGCCACCCCCGAGCGCATGCCCGCCCTCTACCTCTCGCACGGTGCGCCGCCGCTCGCCGACGACGCGCTCTGGCCCGGTCAGCTGGCCGCCTGGTCCGCCGACCTGCCCCGGCCCAAGGCGATCCTGATGGTCTCCGCCCACTGGGAGGAGGCCCCGCTGGCCCTCGGCGCCGTCACCACCGTGCCGCTGGTCTACGACTTCTGGGGCTTCCCCGAGCACTACTACCGGGTGCGGTACGCCGCCCCCGGCGCCCCCGAACTCGCCGAGCGCGTCCGCAAACTGCTGCGCGCCCCCGGCACGCCCGTCCAGGACATCCCCGACCGCGGCCTGGACCACGGCGCCTACGTGCCGCTGGTGGAGATGTTCCCCGAAGCGGACGTCCCCGTCCTCCAGGTCTCCATGCCCACCCTCGACCCGCAGCGACTGCTGGAGATCGGCCGCCGGCTCGCCCCGCTGCGCGACGAGGGCGTGCTGATCGTCGGCAGCGGCTTCTTCACCCACAACCTGCGGGCGCTCAGCTCCGACGGCCGGATCAGCTCGGTGATGGCCGAGTTCGACGACTGGGGCCGCCGCGCCCTGGCGGCCCAGGACCTGGACGCGCTGCTCGACTTCGAGCAGAAGGCCCCGGCCGGGCGGCTCGCCCACCCGCGCACCGAGCACTTCGCCCCGCTGTTCGTCACCCTCGGTGCCGGCGAGGCCGACCTGGGCAGCCAGCGCAGCGTGATCGACGGGTTCTGGATGGGCCTGGCGAAGCGCTCGATCCAGCTCGGCTGACCGGCGCCGCCACCGGCCCGCCCACCCGACCGGCCCGGACGCACGCGTCGCCGCCGCTGTCCCGGGCCGGATCCGAACGCCGTGCCGACGGGCGGGCTACTCGGTGTGCAGCACCGAGGCGATGGTCGTCCGGGCCGCCGACCGGGCCGGGACGAGGGCGCCGAGGACGGCGATCGCCACACCCGCCAGGAGCATCGCGACCAGCTGCGGCGCGTGCCACACGTCCTTCATGTACTCGGGGAAGTCGACCACCCCGACGTTCTCCACCACGAAGCGGTGCGCCACGATCCCGAGCGGGATGCCGAGCAACCCGCCGACCGCGCCCAGCCCGGCGACCGAGGTCACGGTCATCACCACCACCTGCCGGGGGGTCATCCCGATCGACTTGAGCATGCCCAGGTCCCGGCGCCGTTCGCGGGTGTTCAGGAGGACGGTGTTGAAGACACCGAGCGACGCGACGAGGGTCAGCAGCACCGTGAACACCGTCGAGAAGGTGATGACGGTGGTGGTGCCGGCGTTCCCCGCGTCCAGCACCGAGGCGCTCAGGCCCGGGTCGATCGCCCCGACCGCCTCGGCGTAGGCGCGCGCGTCGGCCCCGGGGGCGAGCCGTACCGTGTACTCGGTGGCGCGGGCCTGCGGTGCGAGCCGGTCGAGGGTCTGCCACGAGGCCTCCAGGGCCCGGGCGTTGCCCTCGATGAGCCGGCCCACGATGGTCACCTGGACCTGCCTGCCGTTCAGCTCCAGCGCGACCCGGTCACCGACGTCCAACCCGCGCTGGGTCAGGAACGACGGCCCGGCCACGGCCTCGCCCGCCGCGGCCGGCGCACGGCCCTCGACGATCACGCGGGCGTACGAGGAGTCGTCCCCGCGGTAGAAATCGGCGAAGACGGGCTGGCTCTGCCCGGTCATGCCCGCCTGGGCCAGCGCGCGGGCCCGCACCCCGTCCGCGCCCGGGAGGGAGCGCAGCCGTTCCTCGATCTGCCGGTCGTCGAGCAGGGGGGCCGGCCGGCCGTTGTCCGGTCCCCCGGTCTGCACCTGGATCCTGGCGCCGCCGTCCTCCTTCCCGACGTTGCCGAAGGCCACCATGGTGCTGGTCAGTCCGGTCGACAGGGTCACCGTGGTGACCCCGAGCACGATCGCCGCCAGGGTCAGCAGCGTGCGGGCGGGGCGGGCGAACGGCTGGCCCAGCCCCAGGCTGACCGGGCGCGGCAGCCGGGTGCCGCCGAGCATCCGCTGGACGCGCAGCCCGCGCCCGGTCCTCGGCGCGCCGCCCGCGCTGATCGCCTGCGCGGCGGGCAGCCGGTGGGCCCGCAGGGCGGGGACCAGCGCGGCCAGCAGGACGAGGGCGGGCATGCCCAGGAGGCAGGCCACGGACACCCACGGGCTGACGCCGCCGACCGAGGCCCGGCCCACGTCGATACCGGTGAACACGACCTTCAGGATCGGCCCGGCCAGCGCGTTGCCGGCCACCGTGCCCAGCACGCAGCCCGCCACGGCCGGCACCGAGAGCATCGTCAGGTAGACGGCGACGACCTGGTTCGGGGTGAAGCCCAGGGCCTTGAGCACCCCGATGTGCCGGTACCCGGAGACGACCGCGCCGCTGACCACGTTGCCGACGATCAGGGTGGAGACCAGCAGACCGAGGACGCCGAAGAGCGTCATGAAGGGGAGGTAGGAGTCGACCAGTGCCGAGAAGGCCTGCTTGAGGTCGAGCCAGGTCTGAGCGCCGGTCAGCGCCTGCGCGGGCAGCCCCGCGGTGGCCGCGGCCAGCCCGGCGCTCAGCCGGGCCTGCGTCGAGGACTCCGTGAAGCGGTAGAGCATCTGAGCCGCGGACGGGTGCAGTTCGGCCATCTGCTCGGGGGTGACCCAGGCGCTCGCCGACCTGCTCATGCTGGTGGCGAAGCCGACGACGGTCAGCGTCGGCCCCCCGGGCGTCTCCAGCCTGGTGCCCAGCAGTTTCGTTCCGGGGGAACCCTGGACGGACCAGTTGACGACGATCTCCCCGGGCGCGGTGGCCCAGTGGCCCTCCAGCAGCTCGATCCGGTCCACCGGTCCCGCCGGATCGGCCCGGCCCACCACCGTGAGGGTGCCGCCGGCCATCCAGAGCCAGTCCTCGGGGATGTCGACGACGGCCTGCCCGAAGGGCCCGGCCGCGGCCTCCACCCCGGGTTGCCGGGCGGTCCGCGCCAACTGCTCCGGCGAGACCTGAGTGGTGTCGAAGGTCGCCACCGCATGGGCCCCGCGCTGCTCGGCGAAGGCCTTGTCGAAGGGGCTCGACGCGACACCGATCAGGGCCAGCGCGAGCAGGACGGTCGTGGTCGAGCAGAACACGACGAGCCCGATCACGAAGGTCTGGAGCCGGCGGCGCTTCACGGCCGCGCGCGAGGCCCTCCACACGGCGCTCACGCGCTCGCCTCCAGTACGCTCTCGCGACCGACCCGGCCGTCGGCCACTTCGATCAACCGGCTGGCGCAGCGGGTGGCCAGCTGCGGGTCGTGGGTGACGATCAACAGGGTCTGGCCGATCTGGTTCAGGTCGATCAGCAGGTCCATCACCTGCTCGCCCGACCGGCTGTCGAGGGCGCCGGTCGGCTCGTCGGCGAGCAGCAGTGCGGGCCGGTTCATCAGGGCCCTCGCCACGGCCACCCGCTGCCGCTCGCCGCCGCTCAGGGTCGCCGGATAGTTGTTCCGGCGTTCGGCGACACCGAGTTCGTCGAGGAGCTCCAGGGCGCGGCGG
Organism: Kitasatospora sp. NPDC058218; assembly: GCF_042882445.1. Lineage (NCBI taxonomy): Bacteria > Bacillati > Actinomycetota > Actinomycetes > Kitasatosporales > Streptomycetaceae > Kitasatospora > Kitasatospora sp. NPDC058218. Next base: position 61,801 of record NZ_JBHVWC010000022.1, read on the forward strand.
CGGGCCTGCCGGGCCGGGGTGCCGGTGAGCTGCGCGGCCAGCGCCACGTTGTCCAGCACGGGCAGGTCGTCGATGAGGTTGAAGAACTGGAAGATCATGCCGACGTTGCGCCGCCGGAACAGCGCCAGGCCGGTCTCGTTCAGCCTCCCGAGGTCGTGGCCCTGCACCTCGACCGTGCCGGAGGTCGGCCGGTCCAGCCCGGCCACCATGTTGAGCAGGGTGGACTTCCCGCAGCCGGAGGGCCCCATCACGGCCACCGCGTCCCCCGCCCTGATCTCCAGCGACAGGCCGTCCAGGGCCTTCGCGTCGCCGTACTCCTTGTGCACGCCGTCCAACCGCACCACCACGGGCCGGTCGTTTCCATGATCAGTCGTCATGGCTCGAAACCTATGGCGGCTCCGGTGGACGGGGCGTCACCCACCGGATGTATCCGTCCGGGCAGGTCATCCCGGGGATGTACGGGGCTGCATCCCCGGGATGGTGCGGGGCGCCCCGTCCGGCTGCGAAGATGATCACGTGTGGGAATCCTGGACGATCTGGCTGGTCATCGCCCTGGTGGCGGCAGTCGCCGCCGCCGGGTGGCTCGGCGTGGCGGCGGCACGGGCGCGGCGGCTGCACCGGACGGCCATCGAGGAGCGCGGCTGGCTGCTGGAGCGGGAGCGCGAGAGCGCGACGCGGACGGCGGTCGACGCCGAGCGGGCCAGGATCGCCGCCGAACTCCACGACATCGTCAGCCACAACGTGAGCCTCATGGTGGTCCAGGCCGGGGCCGCCCGCGAGGTGCTGGCCACGATGCCCGCGGAGGCCGCTGCGGCGATGAGCGCCGTCGAGACCGCCGGCCGCACCACGATGACCGAGCTGCGGCACCTGCTCGGCCTGCTCGCACCCGCGCAGAACGGCGACGACGAGCCCTACGACGTCGACCTGTCACCGCAGCCGAGCCTGAGCCGGCTCAGCCCGCTGATCGACCGGATCGCCTTCGCCGGCCTGCCCGTCGAGATGCGCGTCTCGGGCGAGCCGCGCCCGCTGCCGACCGGGGTCGACGTCACCGCCTATCGGATCATTCAGGAGGCCCTGACCAATGCCCTCAAACACGGGGACGGAGCGAAAGCCGAGGTGACGGTGCGATACGCGGACAACCACCTGCGGGTCGAGGTGCTGAACAGCGGGCCGAGCGTCCTGTCGGGCGGCCGGCCGGCGACGGAGCCGGCCCGGGGCAAGGCGGACGGAACGGGCCGCGGGCTGCTCGGCCTGCGGGAGCGGGTCGCCGTCTACGGCGGCGATCTGGACGCCCGCCGCCGCCTCGGCGGCGGCTACCGCGTCCGGGCCCGGATCCCCCTGGACCGGCCGTGACGACGCCCACCGACCCCGCGCCCCGGGTCGTGATCGCCGACGACCAGGAGCTGGTCCGCACCGGCTTCCGCCTGATCCTCACCGCGCGCGGCATCGACGTGGTGGGCGAGGCCGGCGACGGGGCCGAGGCCGTGGCCGCCGCGCGCAGGCTGCGGCCCGACGTCGTCCTGATGGACATCCGCATGCCCGTCATGGACGGCCTGGAGGCCGCCCGCCGCATACTCGCGCAGTCCCCGGACTGCCGGGTGATCATGCTGACCACCTTCGACCTCGACCACTACGTCTACGCCGCCCTCGCCGCCGGAGCCAGCGGATTCCTGCTCAAGGACGTCACCCCCGCGCACCTGGCCGCCGCCGTCCACCTGGTCAACACCGGTGACGCCCTGCTCGCGCCCTCGATCACCCGCCGCCTGGTGGAACGCTTCTCCTCCGCCGCCCCGAGCGCCGGCGCGCCCTCCGCGACCCCGGCCGTCCACCGGGACCTGGCCGTCCTGACGCCGCGCGAGCGCGAGGTGCTGACGCTCATGGGCCGGGGCCTCTCCAACGCCGAACTGGCCGGGGAACTGACGCTCAGCGAGGCGACGGTGAAGACCCACGTCGCCCGGATCTTCGCCAAGCTGACCCTGCGCGACCGGGCCCAGGCCGTCGTCCTCGCCTACGAGACGGGGCTGGTCGCGCCCGGCGGATGAGAGGCTGCCGGAATGAACGGTGACGACGTCCGGGCCGCGCTCGGCGAACTGCGGCGCACGCTCGGCCCGCACACCGACGACGGCCGGGCCTGGGCGGCACCGGCCGGACCGCTGGAGTGGAGCTGCCGGGAGACCGCCGCCCACATCGCGCACGACCTGCTCGGGTACGCCGGCCAGCTCGCCGCCCGGCCCGCCGACGGGTACCTGCCGTTCGACCTCACCGTGCGGGCCGAGGCCGGGCCGGCCGAGGTGCTGACGGTGGTGACGGCCTGCGGGCACCTGCTGGCCACCGCGCTGGACACCGCACCGCCCGACCTGCGGGCCTGGCACTACGGGCCCTGCGACCCGCCCGGCTTCGCCGCGATGGGGGTGGCCGAGCTGCTGCTGCACACCCATGACCTCGCCCTCGGGCTCGGCCTGCTCTGGCGGCCGCCGGCCGGGCTCTGCGCGGCGGTGCTGGAACGGCTCTTCCCAGACGCGCCGGCCGGCGAGCCCGCGGCCGTCCTGCTCTGGTGCACCGGGCGCGGCGAGCTGAACGGCCGCCCGCGCAGGACCTCCTGGGCCTGGCGGGCGGCCGTGCCCGAGGGGTGACCGGCGCCCGGGAGGCGGTCGGGAGGTGCCGGTCCGGACGTGGCGGCCGGTCAGGAGGTGGCGATCCGCTCGGCGGCGCTGCGCTCGACGCAGAACTCGTTGCCCTCGATGTCCGCCATGGTCACCCAGCCCTTGCCGTCCGAGGTCCGGTGGTCGCCCACGACGGTGGCGCCCAGTGCCAGCAGGCGCTCGACCTCCTCGTCCCGGTTGCGGTCCTGCGGCTGGAGGTCCAGGTGGACGCGGTTCTTCGCCGCCTTGCCCTCGGGCACCCGGATGAACAGCAGCGCGGCGCCCGGCGACTCCACCAGCGCCTCCGGGTCCCCCGGGTTGTCGTCCTCGCTGACCGAGCTGTCCAGCACCTTCGCCCAGAACTCGGCGAGCTCGAAGGGGTCGGCGCAGTCGATCGTCACATGTCGTACAAGAGAAGCCATGTGATCACTCTGGCCTGCCCCTTTGTCCTCCGTCCACTCCTTTGGGCCGGGCCTACGCCCGGTCGCCGCCGGCCGGCGGCGCCGCGCGGCTGTGCAGGTGGCCGTCCAGGGGGTACTCCGGCGGCACGGCCCGGAGGAGGCCGTCGAAGTGGTAGCCGGTCTTCTCGGCCACCCGGCAGGAGGCCGCGTTGTCCACCTGGTGGAGAAGGTCGAGCCGGACCAGCCCGTCCGCCGCGAAGGCCGCGAACGCCCAGCGGGTGAGCGCCTCCAGCGCGCGCGGGGCCACGCCCCGGCCGCGTGCGGCGGCCGCCGTCCAGTAGCCCACCTCGGCCGTCGCCGCGCCGGGCGTGCCGCGCTTGAGCACCACGTTGGCGACCAGCCGGGCGGGGCCGTCCTCGGCGGCGGACCCGGAGGCGGGCTCGCCGAGCGGCTCCAGGACCGCGAAGCTGTACCGCTCGCCCTCCGCCCGGCCCCGGTACTGCAGGTCCAGCCAGCGGGCCGCCTCGGCCAGGTCCGTCAGCGGGATGCGGGTGAAGCGGCGCAGCGTCTCGTCCCGGTAGATCTCGACCAGGGCGGCCGCGTCCTCGTCCCGGAACGGGCGCAGCAGCAGGCCCGCGGCGGTGGGGAGTTCGGCGGCGACCGTCACCGCAGGCCCTCCCAGCCCCAGCGCGGCGTCGGGCCCGGGTCACCGAGGTCCTCGCCGACGGGTGCCGCCGAGACGTCCTTGGCGATCTTCGTGCCCCAGTCGAAGTACTCCAGCACCCGGCGGCGCAGCAGTTCGTCGTCGGGCAGCTCCCGCTGCACGGCCGCGCCCATCAGCTCCATCCAACGCCCGCGCTGCTCCTCGGTGATGGCGAGGCCGAGGTGCGAGCGGAGCAGCGACTGGTGCCCGCCGAGTTCGGCGGTGAAGCGGGCCGGGCCGCCGAAGATCTCGGCCAGCCAGACGGCGACGTGTTCGATGTGGGTGGTGGTGAAGTTCGCGAAGACGGGCCTCAGCACCGGGTCGGCCAGGACACCCTCGTAGAAGGTGTTGCTGAGGCGGCGGAGCGCCTCCATGCCCCCCAGGGCGTCGTACAGGCTCTCGGGCCGTTCGTCGCTCATGCGTGTCTCTCCCCGTTCGAGTGCGGTGGCACCTTCCTAGCAGTCCGACCGCCCGTGACCGCCCGCGGCCGGGCCCTGTTCGCGCCCGGCACAGCAAGCGGAGGCGGGCGTTCCCCGCCCTGCCCCGGTGTGACTTGACCCTGCCACTGGCGGCAGGGTCGGAGGCTGGGCGGCATGAACGAGCACACGCAGCAGCAGGCCCCCCGCATCGTGCTGGTCACCGGCGCCGGGACGGGGATCGGCCGGGCCACCGCGCAGGCCTTCGCGGCACAGGGACCGGAGGTCGAGGTGGTGGCGGTCGGGCGGCGGCCCGAGCCGCTGGCACGGACCGCGCGGAGCGCCCCCGGGCGGATCCACCCGCTGGTCGCGGACATCACCGGCGCCGACGCCCCCGAGGCGATCGTGCGCGAGGTGCTGGACCGGTACGGACGGCTGGACGTCCTGGTGAACAACGCCGGGATCGTCCGCGGCGGCGCCCTCGGCACGCTCACCGGGGACGCGATCGCGACGCAGCTCGCGACCAATCTGACCGCCGCCGTCCTGCTCGGGCAGGCCGCCCTGGCGCCGCTGGAGGCGAGCCGGGGCGTCATCGTCAACGTCACCACGTCGGTGGGCCAGCGGGGCTGGCCGGGCAACGCGGTGTACGCGGCGAGCAAGGCCGCGCTGGAGTCGGTCACCCGCAGCTGGGCGGTGGAGCTGGCGCCGCGCGGCGTGCGGGTGGTGGCGGTGGCGCCCGGGGCGATCGAGACCCCGATCGGTGAGCACTCCGGGCTCGACGCCGAGCAGCGGGAGGCCGTCCGGCGGTGGCAGATCGCCCACACCCCGCTCGGGCGGATCGGCCGACCCGACGAGGTGGCCTGGGCGATCACGCAACTCGCCTCGCCGCAGGCCTCGTTCGTCACCGGAGTAGTGTTGCCCGTGGACGGCGGCGCCGTCGTCGGGTGAGCCGGGCTCCGGTCCGGGAGAAGGGTGGGCAGCGGTGCTGATCGGGGAACTGGCCCGGGCGACCGGCAGCACGGCCCGGGCGCTGCGCCACTACGAGCGGGCCGGGCTGGTCGGCTCCTCCCGCGCGGCCAACGGCTACCGGGTGTACGAGGCGTCGGCGGCCGTGCGGGTCCGCAACATCCGCGCCCTGCTGGCCGCCGGGTTCACCCTGGAGGACGTCCGGCCCTTCCTGTCCTGCCTGGACGGTGACGTGCTGGCCAACCCGCCGTCGGCGGGGGCGGTGCGGATCGCCCGGGAGCGGCTGGCCGTCCTGGAGCGCCGGATCGCCGTCCAGACCGAGGCCCGGGACCGGCTGGTCGCCGCGCTGGCGGCGGCCGGCGCGGCCGACGCCGGCGGCACGTCCGGGTGACACCCCCGATCGGGGGTGTGCAGGGGGCACCGGGCGGGGGACAGTGGGCGCATGCAGATTCCACTCTCCGTGATGGACTTCCTCGACCGGGCCGAGCTGGTCTACGGCGACCGGGTCGGCATCGTCGACGAGCCGGTGCAACCCGCCGAATCCTGGGGCGAGCTGAGCTACCGCCGGATCGCCGAGCTGGCCCGGGCACAGGCGGCCGGGCTGGACCGGCTGGGCGTCGGGCCGGGCGAACGGGTCGCGATCGTCTCGCACAACTCGGCGCGGCTGATGACCTCGCTCTACGGCGTCAGCGGGCACGGCAGGGTCCTGGTGCCGGTGAACTTCCGACTGCGGGCGGAGGAGGTCTCGTACATCGTCGAGCAGAGCGGCGCCTCCGTGCTGCTGGTCGACCCCGAGCTCGCCGAGCCGTTGGCCGGTGTCCGGGCCCGGCACACGTTCGTGCTCGGCGCGCAGAGCGACGCGCTGCTGTACGACTTCGACCGCGCGCCGCGCCGGTACGACATCGGCGAGAACGACACCGCGACGATCAACTACACCAGCGGAACCACCGCCCGCCCCAAGGGCGTTCAGCTCACCCACCGCAACATCTGGCTGAACTCCGTGCTGATGGGCCTGCACTTCGGCGCCGGTGACCGCGACGTCTACCTGCACACCCTGCCGATGTTCCACGCCAACGGGTGGGGCCTGCCGTTCGCCCTCACCGGGCTGGGCGCGCAGCACATCGTGCTGCGCAAGGTGGACGGCGCCGAGATCCTGCGCCGGGTCGAGCGGCACGGGGTGACCTTCCTCAGCGGTGCGCCCGCGGTGATCCAGATGGTGCTGGACGCGGCGGCCGACTGGGACGGGCCGGTCCCGGGCCGGGACCGGGTGCGGATGATCGTGGCCGGCGCCCCGCCGCCGACCTCGGTGGTGCAACGGGTCGAGTCCGATCTCGGCTGGGAGTTCATGCAGATCTACGGCCTGACCGAGACCTCGCCGGTGGTCACGGTCAACCGCAAGCGCGCCGAGTGGGACGAACTGCCCGCCGGGGAGCGGGCGGAGAAGCTGGTGCAGGCGGGTGCGCCGGCGCTCGGCAACCAGGTGCGGGTGGACGACGAGGGCGAGGTGCTCGTCCGCGCCAACGTCGTCATGGAGGGCTACTGGCAGCAGCCGAAGGAGACGGCGGAGGCGATCCGGGACGACTGGTTCCACACCGGGGACGGCGGCACCCTCACCGACGGCTACCTGACCATCTCGGACCGGAAGAAGGACGTCATCATCAGCGGCGGGGAGAACGTCTCCTCGATCGAGGTGGAGGACTGCCTCTACGACCACCCGTCGGTGGGCGAGGTCGCGGTGATCGGCGTCCCGGACGAGAAGTGGGGCGAGACGGTCAAGGCGCTGGTCGTGCTCAAGCCCGGGTACGACGTCCTGGAGGCGGACCTCATCGCGCACTGCAAGCAGCGGCTGGCCGGCTACAAGTCCCCCACCTCGGTGGAGTTCCGGGACACCCTGCCGCGGACCACCACCGGGAAGTTGCAGAAGTTCCGGCTCCGCGAGCCCTATTGGGCCGAGCGGGACCGGCAGGTCAACTGACGAGTCCCGACTCCCTCGCCACCAGGGCGAGTTCGGTCCGGTTGCGGACGCCGAGCTTGTGCATGGCGCTCTTCAGGTAGCCGGTCACGGTGTTGCGGGTGAGGCCCAGCTGGGCGGCGATCTCCGGGTTGGTCCGGCCGGTCGCCGCCCAGCGCAGCACCTCGTGCTCGCGCCGGGTGAGCGGGGCCGACGGCGTCGACGGCCCCGCGGGGTGCGGCCCCCGGGCCGGTGGCCCGCTCCAGGCGGCGGCGCCGGCCAGCGCCCGGGTCGCGGCCGCGGCGAGCCCGGTGACGGCGGCGATCCGGACGTCCCCGAACGGGACGACCGCGCGCAGCGACGCGTACACCACGCCGTGCACCGCACCGCCGTGCAGCAGCGGGACGGTGAGCATCGCGTAGAGGTCCTCAGCGGTGACGGCGGCGTCGTAGTGGTGCGAAATGGTGGTGGCGGCCCGGTAGTCGGGCACCCAGCTGGGGGTGCGTTCGGCCAGCGCGCGGCCGCCGAGGCCGGTCCCGGCGGGGACGGCGAGATCGTGCAGCAGCTCGGCCCGGGTGCCGGCCCAGTGGCGCAGCACCATGCGCTCGGGGCCCCGGCTCCGCCGGTCCGGTTCCGGAACGCCGACCAGGCCGACGTCGGCGCCGCACTCGGCCACCACGCGGCGGGCGAGGTCGCCGAGCACGGCGTCCCGGACCAGCTCGGCCGCGCGCACGGCGAGGGCGTCGGCCCCGCCGGGGAGGCCGGCCGCCCGGGCGGGGGTGTCCACTGCCCTTGTCACCGCGCGATTCTCACACGCGGCGCGGCCGGTGGCGAGAGTCCTGACGTGCGTGTTCCGTGGAGTCCCGGGTGGTTCCGGCGGGCACGACGTAGGGTGCGGGCGCGGGTTACCGGCGAGTCACCACCGAGGAGAAGAGGACGCCCATGACGAAGGACGGCGCGGCGCCGGAGGCCACGGCCGTACTGACCGGCCTGCTCGACGACCTGCGGGCCGAGAGCGAGGCCCTCGACGACCTGGTGGCCCCCCTCACGCCCGGGGAGTGGGCGGCGGACACCCCCGCCCAGGGGTGGACGATCGCGCACCAGATCGCCCACCTGGCCTGGACCGACGACTGGACCGCGCTCTCCGCACGCGACCCGGAGGCCTTCGTCACCGAGTCCGGCCGGGTGTTCGGGGCACTTCTGGCCGCCGGCGCGGACCCGGTGGACGAGGGCGCGGCGCGCGGCGCGACGGAGGAGCCCGCGGCGCTGCTGACGCGCTGGCGGGCCGGCCGGGAACGGCTGCGGGCGGCGTTGGGCGCGACACCGGCCGACCTGCGGCTGCCGTGGTTCGGGCCGCCGATGAAGGCCCCCTCGATGGCGACCGCGCGGCTGATGGAGACCTGGGCGCACGGGCAGGACGTCGCGGACACCCTGGGCGCGGTGCGCGAACCGACCGCGCGACTGCGGCACATCGCCCACCTGGGGGTGCGGACCATGGGGTTCGCCTTCACGCTGCACGGGCAGCCGGCGCCGCAGCTGCCGGTCCGGGTGGAACTGGCCGCGCCGGACGGCGGGTCGTGGGCCTGGGGGCCGGCGGACGCGGCGGACCGGGTGAGCGGACCGGCACTGGACTTCTGCCTGCTGGTGACCCAGCGCCGCCACCGGGAGGACCTGGCCCTGACCGCCACCGGCCCGACGGCCACGGCCTGGCTGCCGATCGCGCAGGCCTTCGCGGGCGTGCCGGGCAAGGGGCGCGCGGCGGGGTTCGATCTTTAGCTGATCAATCGTCAAATAACAGCGCCGATAGGCTAAACCACTCCTTTCGGCGATATGCGGAGTTCGTCGACGAATGATGGAATTCCCCCATGATTCGTACTGATGCCTTGCGCACCGTTCTGGCCGGCGCCGCCTTCGCCGCCCTCCTGGCGGTCGGCGGCCCGGCCGCCCCCGCCCAGGCCGCCTTCGCCCTGCCCACCGACACACCCGGCTCGTCCCGGGCGGAGGTCCGGGCCGGGACGCCCGCCGCCCATCAGGTGGTCACCTTCTTCGAGGAGTACCGGCGGGCGGTGCTCGGCGAGAGCGACGAGGCCCCGCGCACCGTCCGCGACCGCTACCTCGCCCCGCACCTGAACTTCCGCCTCGACGCCTGGGCCGCCCAGCACGACGCCGACCCGGTGTTCCGGGCCCAGAACGTCCCGGCCCGGTGGTCCGGGCAGCAGGTCGAGGAGCAGCACGGCTTCGCCTCGGTGCGGCTGACGGAGTACTGGGGCGGCGGCGGCAGCCAGGAGGTCTGGTACACCGTGCGCCTGAGCGATCTGCGGATCGTCGAGTTGAACGACACCCCCGCCTTCTGAGCCCGCACGCCCCTCCCCTCCAGCCCCGGCGCGGCGCAGGCGCCCCCACGACTGCGCCGCGCCGGCACCTCCCCGCCCGCGCCGGCACGCCCGCGCTGTCGCAGGCGCCGGCCGAGGACATCGCCGAGATCGGCTACCCGACCTGAGGGGCCCCGGGGCCGGGTGCTGCCGCCGGTGCTGCCGCGATCGAACCGGCCGGGCCGCTCAGGCGCCGAGCAGGCCGAAGCCGTCGACCGCCGCCGGGGACAGCATCGACCCGGTGAGGCCGGCCAGCGGCATCCACCGGACGCCGTCGGTGGACCCGTCGACCTCGGCGACGGCCGGTGCACCGGGCTTGAGCTCCACGCGGTAGAACAGCCCCACCAGGTGCCAGTGCACCCCGAGCCGGTGGGCCGAGTAACTCCGCGCGTCCACCAGGCGGGCGCTGCGCAGTTCGAGCCCCGTCTCCTCGTGCAGCTCGCGCGCCAGCGTCTCCTGCGGCTGCTCGCCGGGGTCGATCCCGCCGCCGGGCAGGTGCCAGAGGCCGGGCAGGAAGACCGGCGAGGCGTCGGAGAGCCGCGTCAGCAGCAACCGCTCCTCCATCGTGGCGATCGCGTACGCCGAAACGCGTGAACGCGTCTGCTCGGTCACTGCTGCCTGCCTCGGGGTGCCACGTACGACGGGGGGTGAGCTTCCGCGCGCGGAAGCTCTCTTGATCATGAGCCTAACCCCTCGCCCGGGGCCACGGGTCAGACCCCCAGGCGCAGCGGGGTGAGCCGGGTGGCGACCAGGTTGGTGGCGCCGCGGTCCCGTTCGATGTGGCCGTGCACCAGCAGGCCGGCCCGGTCGAGGGCGGTACGGCGCTGGGACTCCCAGACCGGGCGGCTGCAGATCACGTTGATCAGGCCGGTCTCGTCCTCCAGGCTGAGGAACAGGACGCCGCCCGCCGTCGGCGGCCGCTGGCGGTGCGTCACCAGGCCGCCGACCACCACCGCCGCGCCGGGCTCCACGCCCGGCAGCTCGGCGGCGGTCAGCGCGCCGCCGCGCTCCAGATGGGCGCGCAGGTGCTGGACGGGGTGGCTGGTGGCGGAGGCGCCGGTGGCCCAGAGGTCGGCGATGGTCTCCTCCACCGGGGTCATCTCGGGCAGCGGCGGGGCCTCGGTACCGGGCGTGGTGCCGGGGATCAGCGCCGCCGACACCCCGGCGAACGCCCCTGCCGCCCACAGTGCCTGCCGCCTGCTCAGCTCGAAGCAGCCGAACGCACCCGCCGCGGCGAGGGCCTCCAGCACCGGCGCGGGCAGGGCCGTCCGACGCGCGAAGTCCTCCAGGTCCGCGTACGGCTGCCCGGCCGCGATCGCCTCGGCCTGCGGGGTGCCGACACCGCGGACGGTTTCCAGCCCGAGCCGGACGGCCGGCTGCGGTTTGCCGGCGGTGAGCGGCGGGGTCGGGGTCGGCCCCCGGTACGGCTCCAGGGTCGGCCGGGGCCCACTGGCGTTGACGTCCACCCCGCGCACCCGCACCCCGTGCCGCCGGGCGTCCGAGATCAGGCTGAGCGGCGCGTAGAAGCCCATCGGCTGGTTGGCCAGCAGCGCGCAGGTGAAGGCGGCCGGGTAGTGGTACTTGAGCCAGGCGCTCGCGTACACCAGGTAGGCGAAGCTGATCGCATGGCTCTCCGGGAAGCCGTAGTTGGAGAAGGCCTCGATCTTGACGTAGACGTCCTCGGCCGTCTCCGGCGGGATGCCGCGCTCGGCCATGCCGCTCAACAACCGCTCGCGCAGCCGGGCGACGCGCTCGTGCGAACGCTTGGAGCCCATCGCCTGGCGCAGCAGGTCCGCCTCGGCGGGGGTGAACCCGGCGCAGTCGATGGCCAGTTGCATCATCTGCTCCTGGAACAGCGGCACCCCGAGGGTCTTGCCGAGCGCGTTCTCCATCAACGGGTGCGGACAGCCGGCCGGTTCGACCCCCGCCCGGCGCCGCAGGTACGGATGGACCGACCCGCCCTGGATCGGGCCCGGGCGGATCAGCGCCACCTCGACCACCAGGTCGTAGAAGTGGTCCGGCTTGAGCCGCGGCAGGGTCGCCATCTGGGCGCGCGACTCGACCTGGAAGACACCGACCGTGTCCGCCCGTCGCAGCATCGCGTACACGCCCGCGTCGTCGTCCGGGATGGTCGCCAGGTCGTAGCGCGCACCGTGGTGTGCGGCGATCAGGTCGCAGGTGTCGTGCAGGGCGGATAGCATGCCGAGCCCGAGCAGGTCGATCTTGACCAGCCCGGCACCGGCGGTGGAGTCCTTGTCCCACTGCAGCACCGACCGCCCCGGCATCCGGGCCCACTCGGTCGGGCAGAGCTCGGCGATCGGCTCCCGGGTGAGCACCATGCCGCCCGAGTGGATGCCCAGGTGGCGCGGCAGGCCGTGCAGTTGCCCGGCCAGGGCGAGCACGTCGGCGGGGATGACGGCGTCCGCGCCGGGCGGGGAGCGGAAGTCGCTCTGCCGGCTGAACGCGTCCACCTGCCCCTGCGGGTAGCCGAGCACCCGGGCGGCGTCGCGCAGCGCCAGCCGGGGCCGGTAGGTGATCACGTTGGCGACCTGGGCGGCGTGCTCGCGCCCGTAGCGGCGGTAGACGTACTGGATGACCTCCTCCCGGCGGCGGTTCTCGATGTCCAGGTCGATGTCGGGCGGCCCGTCCCGGGCGGTGGAGAGAAAGCGTTCGAACAGCAGCCGGTAGTGGATCGGGTCGACGGCGGTGATGCCGAGCGCGTAGCAGACCGCCGAGTTGGCCGCCGAACCCCGGCCCTGGCACCAGATGGACTCGCGGCGGCAGAAGTCGACGATGTCGTGGACGATCAGGAAGTACCCGGCCAGGTCCAGGTCCTCGATGACGTCCAGTTCCTTGGCGAGCTGCCGGCGGGCGGCCGCGTTCCCGGGCCCGAAGCGGGCCGGGCCGCCGTCGGCGACCATCGCGCGCAGATGGCTGATCTCGGTGTGGCCGGGCGGGACGGGGAAGCCGGGCAGCTCCGGGTCGAGCCGGGTGAAGTCGAACGCGCAGGCCCGGGCCAGGTCGACGGTGGCCTGCCGCACCCCCGGGAAGCGGGCCAGCCGGGCCGCCATCTCGCGGCCCGAGCGCAGGTGCGCGGTGCCGGCCGCCTGGGTCCAGCCCGCCGCGTCCTGGAGCGTCCGGCGCTCGTGCAGGGCGGCCAGGCTCTGCGCCAACCGGCCCTGGGCCGGGCCCGCGTGGTGGGCGTTGGTGGAGGCGACGACGGGGAGGCCGAGCCGGGCCGCCAGGGCGGCGAGGGCGTCGTTGCGCAGGTCGTCGCCGGGCAGCCACTGGTCGATGAGCTCGACGTGGACGTTCTCGCGGCCGAACGCCTCGGTGAGCGTGCGCAGCCGGCGCTCGGCCTCGCGGGTGCCTTCCCCGGTGTCGGGGTGGGCCCCAGGAGTGGCTCCGGCGGCGGGTCCAGTGGCGGCTCCGATGGTGGCTCCGGCGGCGAGGGCGGCCGGCACCCGGCCGAGGCGGCAGCCGGTGAGCACCGCCCAGTGGCCGTCGTGCGCGCCGGCGAGCGCGGCGAAGTCGTACGCCGGCCGGCCCTTGGCCCCGCCCGCCAGCTGGGCGGCCCCGATCGCCGCGGAGAGACGGCGGTAGCCGGCCGGATCGCGGGCCAGCACGAGCAGGTGCTCCACCTCCTGGCCGCGGCGCAGCGTCAACTCGGCGCCGAACACCGTGCCGATGCCCGCCTCGCGGGCCGCCTCGGCGAAGCGGACCGCGCCGTAGAGACCGTCGTGGTCGGTGAGCGCGAGCGTCTCGATGCCCAGCCGGGCCGCCTCCGCGACCAGCTCCTCGGGGTCACTGGCACCGTCGAGGAAGCTGAAGGCCGAGTGGACGTGCAGCTCCGCCCAGGCCGGGTCCCCGGTCGGCTCGGCCGGCCCGGGGCCCCGGCCCTCGGCACGGCGGAGTGGCACCACCTCACCGACGGCCTGGCCCGGCCGGCCGCCGGCCAGGCGCCGGTGCAGTTCGCTCCAGGGGAGCGTGGGGTGGCTGGTGAATCCCATCGGGGGTTGTCGCCTTCGGTCTCGCTCGTGTGCTGCCTCCCCCCCGGTCCTGCTCCTGCTGTGCTCGGCTCTCCGGCCTCCGTGCTCGTCCGCCGCTGCTGCGGCCCCGGTCTGCCTGTCTGCCGGTCCGCCTGCCGGTCCGCCCCGCTGCCTGCCGGTCCGGCTGCCCGCCTGCCGTCAGTCGTAGCCGGCCTCCACGAACCACTCGCCGTTCTCGACCGTGAGCAGCAGCGCGCGACCGTCCGTCACCGTGACCTGGAAGCGGGCCCGGCGGCGGGCCCGCGCCTGGTCCCACCAGTACTCGACCGCCGGCCAGGGCCCGGTCCAGCCGTCCACCATCAGGTCCCGCCCGCGCACCGCGATCCGGACCGGCCGGGCCGACACCCCCGCCCGGCCGTCCACCACCACCGGCCGGCCGGCCGCGTCCAGCACCGCGACCGGCACCGGGGCGCGGTGCACCACGGCCGGCCAGACGTCCCGCAGCCGCCCCGGCCAGGGTGCGTCGGCCGGGGCCGCCGGGTCGTACGGCTCGCCCCACGGCACCCGGACCGCCTGCTCGCCCGGCCCCCTCCCGCCGGCCGGCTCGATCCGGCGCAGCCCGGCATGCCCGAGCACCGCCTGGACCCGGGCCACCGCACGCTCCACCCGGTCGTCCGCGACCGCCTGCCCCCAGAGCGCCAGCTGCCGCCCCTGGTCGGGCGAGAGGTCGTCGGGCACCAGCCGCAGGGCGGTGAAGCCCGCGTCGTGCGACTGCCCGCCGTCCGGCACGGCGAACGTACCCGCGCCCTGCCAGGCCTGGAGCTGCCAGCGGACGCGTTCGGCGAGCGCCGTCGCCGACAGCCGGCCCTCGTGCCGCCAGAGCCGCGAGACGGTCCGCCCGTCCGCGCAGGCCACCTCGACGGCGACCCGCTGGCAGGTCAGGCCCGCCCCGGCGAGCTGCCGGTGCAGCTGCTCGGCCAGGGTGCGGGCGACGAACACCAACGGTTCGGCGAGCGGCTCCGGCGGGTCGAAGCACTGCTCGACGGAGAGGTCCGGGCCCTCCGTGCGCGGTACCAGCGGGCGCGGCTGCAGTCCCCGGGCCAGCCGGTGGGCGGCCGTGCCCGTCGGGCCGAAGCGGTCCGCGACCGCCTCGGCGGGCAGCGCGGCGAACGCCCCGATGGTGGGCAGGCCGAGCCGGTCCAGCAGCTCCGCCAGCCCCTCGTCACCGAGCGCGGCCACCGGGTAGGGCGCGAGGAACTCCGCCGTCCGACCGGCCGGCACCAGCACCCCCGCCCGGGCCGCCAGCACGGCGGCGAACAGGCCGTCGGCGACTCCGACGTGGGCCCGGGGAGCCGAGCCCGCCCCCTCGGGCCGCCCGGCCCCGGCCGACGCCCGCGCCACGTGCGGCTCCACCGCGTGCAGCTCCACCCCGTACGGCTCGGGCGGGCGGGCGAACCCGCCCGGGGCGCCGTCCCGCGCTGCGGGCGCGGCGGCGAACAGGCCGTCCACCGCACCGGCCCGCCGCCGCGCCGCCGCACGGTCGGCCTCCGCCGGGTGCGTCCACGCGGCACGGGCGTCGGGGTGGGTGTGGGTGTCGTTGTCGGGGTGGGTGTCGCTGTCCGCGTGGGTGTGGGCGTGGGCGTGGGCCCCCGGCGGGTGCGGGCGTCCGGCGGGCTCGGGGTCGGCGGGGTGGGTCTGCTGTTCCGGACCCTCCCTGTCCCAGGCCTCCTCCCCGTCCCCGTCCGCCGCGCCGGCCAGCGCAGCCGCCACCGCCCGCTGCACCTTCGCCGTCAGCGCCTCCTCGCCGCCGAAGTACCGGCTCGGCCCCTTCGTCGGGATCGCGCACAGGCCCGGGCGCAACACCTCCACCCGGGGCGTGAACGCCTCGACCGCCGCGACCACCGGTTCGAACCGCCGGGTCTCCGCCTCCGGGTCGCGCTCCCGCAGCTCCAGCGCGGGACAGAGCCGCTGGGCCAGCTTGAGCCGCTGCCCCTGCCGCACGCCGGCCGCCCGGGCCGCCTCCGAACAGGCCAGGATCCGCCCACCGGCGACCACCGCCAGCGGGGTGTCGCTCCCACCGCCCGCACGCCCTTCGACGGCCACGACCGGCCAGTCCGGGCACCAGACCACCAGCACCCGGGGCGTCCCGGGCACCCCGGTCGCCCCGGGTGTTCCGGGCACTCCGTTGCCGGCCATCTCACACCACCGCCATACGGTCGAGGCCCGCTCCGGCCCCCGACGGCACGTCCTCCCCCACCCCGGCCGGCTCGGCCACCGCCCGTACCTCGCCGTGTGCGTCCGGCAGCCAGAGCCGGGCGGTGCGCCCGCGCACCGCCGAGCCACGCCCCTCGGCCACCACCTCCACCTGCCGCCCGGTGAGCTGACCGTGCCCGTCCCCCAGCCCGAACCACCGGCCGGAGCGCACCTCCAGCCGCAGCCCCGCCCCCGGCCACGGCCCGGCCACCAGCAGCACGCACCCGCTGCGCCGCAGCACGGCCGCCAGCCGGGCGGCCGGCTTCGGCGCCACCGGCCCGTCCGGGCGCAGCATGATCAGCTCGACCGCCCCGGCCAGCACCGACACCACCTCGGCCCAGTGCGGCCCGGGGTCGTCCGCCACCAGCAGCCGCCGCAGGTCCAGCCCGTATCCGGCGGCCGCGGCCAGTCCGAGATCAGGCAGCCCGACCGCCGCCGCCCAGCCGCCGTCCGACTCCCGCGCCCCGGCCGCCAGCGCGAGCAGCAACCCGGTGTCCCCGGCCCCGACCGACACCGTCGTCCCCCGCCGCAGCCCGCCCTCCGGCAGCACCGCCCCCAGCGCGGGCAGCACCGGCAGCAGCCCGCGCCGACCGCCGACCGCCCCCGGACCGGCACCGAGCGCAGCCGCCGACACCACCGGTCGGAGCGGCTGCCGCTCGACGGTGGATTCGAAAACAGATTCGAAAACGGGCACACCCTCAGGATCGAACATTCGTTCGCAAAGATTCAAGTCCGCTTAACCCACCCCCACGGTCACTCTCCGTTGCCCCGGCCCGTCGGGCCCGGGGCGCCCCGGCGATCGGGCCGCGTACGCTCGGCCCCGTGCCACGCCATCCGAAGAAGCCCCGCCGACTGGTCGCCGACGGGCGCGTGTACCTGTGGACGCTCCGCCACCGCCACCGCGCGCGGGGCGACGGCCGGTCCACGGAGTGCCGCGAGACCCTCACGCTGTACCCGCAGCCCGCCGGCAGCGGCGGCCCGCTGCGCATCGTGTTCACCGAGGGCCCGGACCGGTTCGTCCCGGGCGGGTTCCCCCTGGGCTCCGGGGACGTGGGGTACGTCCGGGGCGGCTCCCTGAACCTGCACGAACCGGGCGCCGTCCGAGCCCTGCTCGACGTGGCACCGGCCCACGGGTGGCGGCCGGGGGAACCACGGGCGGTGGAGGTCGACGGCTGGGCCCTGCTGGAGGAGGCGGCCGCCCGAGCCGGGAGCGCCGGCCCCGCGGGCCCAGCGGGGTGAGTGTCGGGTCGGCGGCCCCGGCACGACAGGGGCCGCGCACGGCACGGAACTTCCCTGTCACAAATCACCGGGCTGTCTCGTCCATGATGTGCAACTGCCAGACGACGGCCCTGGAGCAGATCATGGAAGCACGCCTGAACCCCTTCACCAACCCCGTACTGGGCAAGGTCTTCAAGCACATCATCGCCGCGAACAAGGTCCTTGAGGGCTCGACCCTGCCGGCCGCGACGCAGGAGCTGGTGAAGCTCCGCGCCAGCCAGATCAACGGCTGCGGTTTCTGCACCGACATGCACTTCAAGGACGCCGTGCACGCCGGAGAGTCCGCCGAGCGCCTCAACCTGGTCGCCGCCTGGCGGGAGGCCACGGTGTTCACCGAGGCCGAGCGCGCGGCGCTGGAGCTCGCGGAGGAGGCCACCCGCATCGCCGACGCGGCCGGCGGCGTCCCGGACCGGGTCTGGGCGAACGCCGCCCAGCACTACGACGAGGACCAACTCGGCGCCCTGGTGGGGGTCATCACCATCATCAACGCCTTCAACCGCGGGAACGTCATGCTCGGGATGCCCGCCGGCGACTACCGGCCCGGCCAGTTCGCCTAGGGCCTGTCCGGAGCACCGCCCGGCACGGCCGGGACCGGGTCCGCCCCGGCCCCGGCCGCCGGCACCCCGCGCCCTCGGCGGGCGAACTTCCCGATGGCCGCCGGCATGACGGGGGTCACGCTGACGGGGTGTCACGTTCCGCCGGTGCGGGGCGTCTCCCTGGCGCGCGAGAAGCCGAACCGGCTCGACCGAGGAGGAGACCGCCATGGAGACCATGACCGTCGAACGCGTCATCGACGCCCCCATCGACGACGTGTTCCACTGGCTCACCACGACCACCAACTACACGGCTTCGCCGCTGGTGCTGCGCTGCCGCCTCGTACGGCACGGCAGCGGGGCGCCCTACGGCGTCGGCGCGGTCCGCGACCACCTGTGGCTCATCGGCCGGTTCAGCGAGCGCATCACCCACTACGACCCGCCGTACGCCACCGAGTACGTCGTCGACCGGAGCCTGCCGCCGTCCCGGCACGAGCTCGGCCGCATGACGTTCACGGAGGTCGACGGCGGCACCCTGGTCCGCTGGACCACCCGGGCCGAGGTCGGGATCCCGCTGCTCGGCGGCCTCCTCACCCGTCTGTTCGCCCGGCCGGTCATCACCCGCACGTTCCGGAACATCCTCGACGCCGCCGCCACCGCACTGTCCGCACCTCCCGGCGGAACCGCACCGGCCCGCTGAGTGCCCGCCGAGTGCCGCGCTGCCGGACCCCGGCGGAAGGGGGGCCGGTGGCGCGGGAGTTGCGCCAAAACCGGTGGACAGGGACCGCCTGGACGACAGACTGATCCACATGATCGGATCAGATTCCAAGGCAGATCTTCAGATATATCTGCAGGACGCACGCGATGCCCTGCTCTGGAAGCTCGACGGGCTGTCGGAGTACGACATACGCCGCCCGATGACTCCGACCGGCACCAATCTGCTGGGACTGGTCAAGCACGCGACCGGCGCCGAGGCGGTCTACTTCGGCGCCACCTTCGGGCGGCCGTTCGCCGGGACGCCCCTCTGGATCACGGGCGACGCCGAGCCGAACGCGGACCTGTGGGCGACCCCCGACGAGACGCGGGAGCAGATCGTCGGGCGGTACCGCGAGGCCTGCGCCCACGCGGACACGACGATCGAGTCGCTGCCGCTCGACGCGGTCGGCCGGGCGCCGTGGGGGAACCGGAGCGAACAGACGCTCCACCGCGTCCTCGTCCACGTGGTCGCGGAGACCCAGCGGCACGCCGGGCACGCGGACATCGTCCGGGAACTCCTCGACGGGACCACGGGGCTGCGGCCCGGGGACGACAACATGGCGCCCGGCGACCGCACGTGGTGGGAGGAGCACCGGAACCGGGTGGAGCGCGCGGCCCGGGAGGCCGAGCGGCGCACCTGACGACCCGCACCCCGTTCGGCGCCTCAGGCCCCGAGCGAGCGAGCGACGCGGAACCCCACGTCGTCGACCCGGAAGCTCGGGTGGCTGCGGCGCCGCGCGGAGGCCCGGCAGCTCCAGTGCTCGTCGAACCAGCCGCCCCCGCGCAGCACCCGGTAGGTGGCGTAGACCTC
Source organism: Kitasatospora sp. NPDC058218 (assembly GCF_042882445.1). Lineage (NCBI taxonomy): Bacteria > Bacillati > Actinomycetota > Actinomycetes > Kitasatosporales > Streptomycetaceae > Kitasatospora > Kitasatospora sp. NPDC058218. Next base: position 80,872 of record NZ_JBHVWC010000022.1, read on the forward strand.
GGCGTCGTAGACGTCCCAGCACCAGTCCCACACGTTGCCGAGCATGTCGTGGAAGCCCCACGGGTTGGGCCGCCGACCGCCCACCTCGTGGATCCGCTCCCGCGAGGTGCCGCGGTACCAGGCGACCTCGTCGAGCGGTCCGTAGTGCGGCCCGGTCGTACCGGCCCGGCAGGCGTACTCCCATTCCGCCTCGGTCGGCAGTCGGTAGCCGTCGGCCGTCGCGTCCCAGGTGACGCCCTCGCCGTCGGCGTCCCGGCGGTAGGCCGGCGCGAGCCCGTCGCGCCGGGAGAGGGCGTTGCAGAACCGGACGGCGTCCCACCAGGAGACGCTCTCGACGGGCAGCCGGTCCCCGCGGGCCGTGCCCGGCCGCTCGCCGGTGACCTGCGCGTACAGCGCCCGGGTGACCGGGAACGCCCCGAGCCGGTAGGGCGCGAGTTCGACCGCCCAGCTGCGCTGCGTCCGCCGGTCCGACAGCGTCACCCGCCCCGGCGGGACGGCGATCATCGTGTGCTCCGCGCTCGGGTCCATGATCAGCCGATCCTACCGGGACACCGCGGGCGCGGCACCGGTGATCACCCGTCAGCCGGCCGGGGGCGGGCGCGAGGCCGGGGTCCCCGTGGCCGCCGACGACGGCCACGGGGTGAACGCCGCCGCACCCCGCGGCGTCCCGGGCGAGCCGGTCAGACCCGCCCGGTGAGGATCGAGACCCGGACGTGCTCCGGGTACACCGCCCGGCCGGGCGGCAGTGCGGCGCGCAGCCGGGCGGCGAAGGCCTCCCGGTCGGCCGGGGCGGGCAGGGCCGACGCGGGCACGGCGGACCAGACGGTACCGAGGAGCTGTTCGAAGGTCAGCTCGCCCTCGTAGTCGACGGTGCTCTGCCGCACGTCCGTGAACCCGGCGGCGGCGAGGGCCCCGGCGTAGCGCTCACGGTCGGCGTCGGCGGTGCCGCAGGAGACGGCGAGCGGGTGGCCGAAGTGCTCCTCCAGCACGGTGTGCAGCGCCCGGGACCAGTCGCTCTGCTGCGCCCAGACCGGCGTGCCGTTGGCGATCACCGCGACGCCGCCGCCCGGGCGGGTGATCGGGCGCAGGGCGCGGAACAGCTCCTCGTGCCGCATCCAGTGGATGGCGTTGCCGATCACCGTGAGGGCGAGCCGGGCGGGCAGCAGGTCGGCGAGCGCCGGGACGTCGGTGTCCGAGCCGAGCAGCCAGAGCCCGTTGCGGACGCCGTGGCGGGCGGCGGCCGCCCGGGCCCGGGAGAGCATGTCCGGCGTGGGGTCCATGCCGATCACCGTACGGACGTGGGCGGCGAGCGGGAGCGTGAGTTGTCCGGTGCCGCAGCCGAGGTCGAGGGCGGCGTCCCCGGCGGTGGGGTCGGCGTCCAGGGCGAAGGTCGACCGCAGCGCGTCGAGGACGGGGGGCGGGTACCCCCGGCGGAACTCCTCGTAGTAGGCGGCCACATCACCGGAGAAGTCCTGCCCGGGGAGGTCCGGGGTGGATGGAGGTGTCGTCATGGTGTGCAGCCTCCCCCGGGGCCGGGCCCGGCGGGCGGGCGATCGCTGTCGGCTGAACCCTCCGGTCGGGCAGCGGAGTTCGCCAGGCGGGCGGCGCGCAGGCTGAGGTGGTGGCGTTCCGGCAGGCTGGCAGTGCGGCGGGCCGCGGCGCGGTAGTCGGCGACGGCGGCCTCGCGCTCCCCCGCCAGCTCGTGCAGATGGGCGCGGACCGCGTACAGCCGGTGGTGGTCGGCGAGGGTGTCCTGGGCGTCGGCGAGGAGGGCGAGTCCGGCGGCCGGGCCGGCGACCATCGCGGTCGCGACCGCCCGGTTGAGCGTGACCAGCGGATTGTCGGAGATGCGTGCCAGCACGCCGTACAGGGCGAGGATCTGCGGCCAGTCCGTCTCGGCGGCGGTCGGGGCCTCGTCGTGGACGGCCGCGATCGCCGCCTGCACCTGGTACGGCCCGACCGGCCCGCGCGGCAGGGCGGCCGTGATCAGCGCGATGCCCTCGGCGATCGCGGCGGCGTCCCAGCGGGTGCGGTCCTGCTCGGCGAGCGGGACGAGGTCACCGCCCGGGCCGGTGCGGGCCGGTCCGCGGGCGTCGTTGAGCAGCATCAGCGCGAGCAGTCCGGCCACCTCGCCGTCGTCCGGGAGCAGTGCGTGGACGGCCCGGGTGAGCCGGATCGCCTCCCGGGACAGCTCGACGCGTTGCAGGTCGGGCCCGGCGCTGCTGGTGTGGCCCTCGTTGAACACCAGGTAGAGCACGTGCAGCACGGCGTCCAGCCGGGCGGGCCACTCGGCGGCGTCCGGCATCCGGAACGGCACGCCGGAGGCCTTGATCCGCTGCTTGGCGCGGCTGATCCGCTGACCCATGGTGGTCTCCGGGACCAGGAACGCCCGGGCGATCTCCCCGGTGGTCAGGCCGCCGACCGAGCGGAGGGTGAGCGCGATCGCCGAGGCGGGCGTGAGGGCCGGGTGGCAGCAGAGGAAGAGCAGGGTGAGGGTGTCGTCGCGGGCGGCCGGGTCGTCCTCGTCGGCGGCCGCCGCGGTGGACCGGTCGGCCGGCGCCTGCGAGGCCACCAGGCCTTCGCGCCGGCGGCGGGCCTGCTCGCTGCGGACCTGCTCCGTCATCCGCCGCACCGCGACCTGGATCAGCCATCCGCGCGGGTTGCGCGGCAGCCCCTCCTCGGGCCACTGGGTGGCGGCGTCCAGCAGGGCCTCCTGCACGGCGTCCTCGGCGGTGGCGAAGTCTCCGTAGCGGCGGGTGAGCACGCCGAGGACCTGCGGCGCGAGTGCGCGCAGCAGGTCCTCGACGTCTTCGGCAGGTGCGGTCACAGCTCGGTCGGCGGTGCGGACATCACCTGGCGCACCTCGATCGGCATGTTCAGCGGCCGACCGCCGGGGCCGGGCGCGGCGGAGACGTCCGCGGCGATCTCGACCGCCCGCTCGGCGGTGTCGCAGTCCACGATCCACCAGCCGGCCACCCACTCCTTGGTCTCCGGGAACGGCCCCTCGGTGACCACGGGGGCGCCGCCGCTGTGCGAGCGCACGATCCGGGCGGTCTCCGGCATGGCCAGCCCCTGGGCGTCGACCAGCTCCCCGGCCTCGGCGAGCTTGCCGTTGGTCTCCCTCATGAAGCGGATGTGCGCCTCGATCTCCTCGGGCTTCCACTCCTCGATCTTGGGGAAGTCGACCGTCTTCTCACTGAACTGCATGAGCAGCATGTACTTCATGGTCCTGCGCCTCTTCTCGGCTCGTCGTCCCTCGTCGAGGCCCCGGTGGGCGCCTCTCACGAGTAGGTAGAAGCACGCCGCGCGATCTCGACGTCCTCGGCGGAAGATCTGCGAGAAAAGTTAGCCGCGCGGTGGGCGCCGGGCGTGCACCCACGCCCGGCGCCCACCGCGTTGACCGCCGCCCACCGCACCCACCGCGTTGACCCGCCCCTGACCGGCCCCTAGGGTCGGCCTGTGCAGCGATACGACTGGCTGAAGAAGATTCAGCGGATGGACCCGGAGACCGAGTTCACCGAGATCTACCGGATCAGCAGTTGGTACGAGTTCCCGTGGGACACCACCCAGTCGCTCGGCTTCGCGCTCTACCGCACCTACGCGGTGCCCAGCATCGGCCGGCTGCTCGCGCGGACCGGCGAGTTCACCCGCCGCACCCAGAAGCGCTACGACGACACCGTGCTGATCCTGGAGGCCGTGGTCGAGCACGGCTTCGACTCGGAGCAGGGCCGGGAGGCGATCCGGCGGATGAACCGGATGCACCACCGGTACGACATCTCCGACGACGACTTCCGGTACGTGCTCGCCACCTTCGTCGTGGTGCCCAAGCGCTGGCTGGACGACTACGGCTGGCGCCCGTACTCGGCGCACGAGGTGCGGGCCGCCACCAACTACTACCGCGAACTGGGCCGCCACATGGGCCTGCGCGACATCCCGGAGACGTACGAGGCGTTCGAGCGGCTGCTGGACGACTACGAGCGCGCCCACTTCGGCCACCACCGGGGCGGCCGGGACGTCTCGGACGCCACCCTCGCCCTGATGGCCTCCTGGTACCCGGCCCCGCTGCGGCCCTCGATGCGGATGTCCTCGATCTGCCTGCTCGACGACCCGCTGCGCGAGGCCTTCGGCTACCCCAGGCCCCCGGCCGCCCTCCGGTACGCCGTCCGCTCCGGCATGCGGCTGCGCGGCAGGCTGATCCGCCTCCTGCCGCCGCGCCGCACCCCGTTCCTGGCCCGCGACGGCCGGCAGGTCCGCAGCTACCCGGACGGCTACCGCATCGGCGAGCTCGGCACCTTCGAGGAGGGCGGCGCCCCGACGGGCGGCTGCCCCTTCCCGCACGCCGCAGACCAGGTCGGACAGGACCAGGAGCCCGCCCCGCGCCCGGAAGGCTGACCCCGGCACCGGGGCGTCCGCCTCCGCCCCGGGCGGGCCCTCACCCGGGCAGGGCGACGGTGAACGTCAGGCCGACTTGAGGTCCGCGGCCGGAGACCGTCCCGGGGAAGGCGCGGCGGCGGGCCCGGTCGGCGGGTCGGGGAGGCGGCGGCGGGTGCGGATCGGCGAGAGGTAGACCGGGAGGAAGGCGGTCGCGAGGAGGGCGCCGCCGAGCCAGAGGGTGGGGTGGAGCCCGGCCAGCTCGCCGAGCAGTCCGGCCAGGGCGGCGCCGACCGCCATCGCTCCGGTGAGCAGGAAACGGAAGGTGGCGTTCATCCGGCCGAGCAGCGCGTCCGGGGTCATCCGCTGGCGCAGAGTGACACCGAGCACGTTGTCCATGCCCGTCTTGAAGAGCAGCAGCAGCCAGCCGAAGCCCGCCACGTACAGTCGGGCACCCTCGCCGATCAGCGGCACCAGCAGACCGGCGGGCGCCATGCAGAGGCCGACCAGGCCGAGCGTACGGCCGTAGCCGACGCGGGCGGCGAACGGGCGGGCGCAGCGGGAGCCGCACAGGACCCCCAGGCCGCCGACCGCCCAGAAGAGGCCCAACGCGCCGGCGGGAAGGTGGAGTTCCCGGACGAACAGCACCGGGAGCAGGGTGTTGACGATCTGGAAGCCGAGATTGGTGAGGGCCGCGGTGAGCGCGAGGGCGCGGAGCTCGGCGTTGCCGAGGACGTGCCGCAGGCCCTCCCCGATCTGCGCACCGAGACCGGGGGCGCCGGGGGCGCCGACCCGGGGCGCGGCCGGCGACGGCGCGGGAGTGTCGCGCAGGGCGATCAGGCGCAGCGCGGAGCCGAGATGGCTGACGGCCGTCGCGGCCACGGCGGCGGGCGCGGTGAGCAGTTGGACCAGGGCGCCGCCCGCACCGCGCCCGGCGATGTTGCCGACCGCCATCAGGCCGACCACGGCGGCGTTCGCCTGCACCAGATGGTCCCGGCCGACGAGTTGGGGCAGCACGCTCTGCGAGGCGACGTCGTAGAAGACGGTGGCGCAGCCGCTCAGCAGCGCGACGGCGTACAGCTGCCAGAGGGTGAGCCCGCCCAGCCACCAGGCGAGCGGGACGGAGGCGTACAGGGCGGCCTTCACGAGGTCCGCGACGACGAGGACGCGCCGGTGGCGCATCCGGTCCACCCAGGCGCCGGCGGGCAGACCGATGACCAGGAACGCCAGGGTCCCGAGGGTGGCGAGCGCCCCGACCTGCCCGGCGCTCGCGTCGAGGGCGGCGACGGCGATCAGGGGCAGTGCGACGTAGCCGATGTTGGTGCCGAGCTGGGTGAGCGCGGTGGCGGTGAACAGGGTGCGGAAGTCACGTATCCGCCAGGGTGATTCGGAGCTCATGAGCCGTTCGTTCGGTCGGTGGGGGCGAAGGGTGCGGCGGCCGGGCGGGCCGTGACCGGCCGTTCCCGGCGGCGGTACGGGCGGGTCAGGAAGACCCCGGCCAGCACCACGATCATTCCCGTGACGGTCCGGGGGCTCAATGGCTCGTCGAGGACGAGCGCGCCGAGCCCGGTGGAGACGACCGGCAGCAGGTAGCCGACGGTGGCCGCGGCGGTGGCGCCCTCGGTGGCGATGAGCCGGTAGTTGAGGTGGAAGGTGAGCCCGGTGGAGAGCACCCCGAGGACGGCGACCGCCGCCAGCGCCCGGAGGTCGAACCCGTCCGCGCTGCCGGCGGCGGCCGGCAGTGCGAGCGTGCCCAGACCGGCCGCGACGGTGAGCTGGGCGGCGGAGAGGGCGAGCGGGGCGGTCCCGGTTCCGGTGAGCACACGGCCCATGTAGGTGAAGGCCACCGCGTAGCTGGCGGCCGCGCCCAGCAGAGCGAGCACGCCCCAGCCGGAGGCACCGCCCTGCTGCGCCGACCCCGCGCCCTGCCACGGCGAGAAGATCAGCAGCACTCCCGCGAAGCCGAGCAGCAGACCGCCGAGGCGCCTCGGGTGCCACCCGCGTTCCGTCCCGAGCGCGAGGCCGATCACCAGCGACCAGAGCGGAGTCGTCGCGTTGAGCACCCCGGCCGGCCCCGAGCCGACGGTCCGCACGCCCAGGGCGGCCAGGAAGAAGGGCAGCGCGTTGCAGAAGAAGGCGGCCACGGCGAGCCGGAGCCAGATCGCGGCGCCGCGCGGCAGCCGCTGCCGGGCGGCACGGGCGAGGAGCAGCAGCACGGCGGCTCCGAGGGCGGAGCGCGCCGCGGTGATCTGCAGCGGGGTCAGCCCGTGCTGCAGCGCGAGCTTGGTCCACAGGAAGCCCGAGCCCCAGAGCAGGGCGAGAACGGCCATCCGCACCACGGGACACCTGCCTTTCGGTCGTCGGCCCCCTCCTCGGAGTGCCGTGACGAACGCTGCCCTGCCGGGACACAACAGGACAAGTGAAATGTTCTGCAGCATGTTTAAGCCGCCCTACACCTTTAGGCTGGTCCGCATGCTCGATGTACGACGTCTGCAGGTGCTCCGCGCGGTGGTCACCGGTGGCTCGGTGAGCGCGGCCGCCACCACGCTCGGCTACACCCCGTCCGCCGTCAGCCAGCAGGTGGCGGCCCTGGAGAAGCAGACCGGCACGGCGCTGCTCGAACGCGCCGGGCGCGGGGTGCGGCCGACCGCCGCCGGGCGACTGCTCGCCGAACACGCCGCCGTCATCGAACGGCAGCTGGCCGAGGCCGGGACGGCACTCGCCGACCTGCTGGCCGGGCGCAGCGGCTCCCTGGCCGTCCGCTACTTCGCCACGGCGGGTGCCGCCCTGGTGGCGCCCGCCGTGGCGGCCTTCCGCGGCGGGCACCCGGGGGTGCGGCTCGACCTCGCGATGACCGACCCCGAGGACCCGTTGCAGGACGTGCTCCGGGGCCGGGCCGACCTCGCGGTGGTGGTCCGGCCCGACGGACGCGAGCACCCCGGGCTGCGCCTCGTCCACCTGCTCGACGACCCGTACCGGGCCGTGCTGCCGAAGGGCCACCCGCTCGGGGCGAAGCGCGTCCTCGACCTGGCCGATCTGGCCGACGAACCGTGGATCGGCACCGAGCGGGCCGGCCCCTGCCTCGACACCGTCCTGGACGCCTGCGCCGAGGCCGGGTTCCGCCCCGGCGTCGCGGTGGACAGCGAGGACTACCCGACCGCGCAGGGCTTCGTCGCGGCCGGGCTCGGGGTGGCGCTGGTCCCGCTGCTGGGCCTGGCCCGGCGTCACCCCGGCGTGATCGTGCGGAAGGTCCGCACGCCGGAGCCGGCCCGCGCGATCCACGCCGCCGTCCGGGAGAGCGCCTGGGGCCAGCCCGCGCTCGCCCGCCTCGTCACCGCCCTGCGGGAGACGGCGCGAGCGGCGCAGCCGAACTCCCGGGCGGCGCCGGCCTGAACGCGGCGCGGGCCCGAACGCGGCGCCGAGCTGTCATGGCGAGCTGTCCCGGCCGAGGCTCCGCGCCCGCCACGGCCCGGCGCAGTCCGGTTGAGCGCGCTCTCCGGGTCGGGGCCGCAGTGACTCTTGTGGGCGAGGTCGGCGAGGGTGACGAACCATCGCCGGCCGTCCGCGCCCGCTGCCGTCCAGTGGTGGTCGCCGTGGCCGACCGGCGCGCAGGCGAGGCCGGTGGCGTCAATACCGAACTCCCGCACCGCAGTTCGAATCCGGCAGTCGCCGAGTCCGTCCGGTCGGGTCTTCATGCGGGGAGGGTGGCGACCCGCTCGGGCGCGCTGCCGGAGCGCCCGGTGCCGTTCCCGGCGCGGCTGCCCGAGGTGGTCTGGCGGGCCGGGGTCGACCTCAACCCGCTGGACGTCCGGGACCAGGACGACGTGCGCTGGCTCGAATCCCTGGTCTGGCCCGAGCAGACCCACCGCCTGGAACGGCTGCGCGGCGCCGTGCGGATCGCCCGGGCCGAACCGCCGGAGCTGGTCCGGGGCGATCTCAACGCCACCGTGCGGCAGCTGGTGGCGCGATCCCCCGAGGGGGCGACCCCGGTGGTGTTCCACAGCGCGGTGCTCAGCTACCTGCCCCCGGCGGCGGTGGAGGACTTCGCGGCCACGATGCGCACGCTGCCCGGGCACTGGATCTCCAACGAGGCACCGGCCACGCTGCCCGCCGTCGCGCGGCAGCTGCCCGACCACTCGGTGACGTCCGGACGGGCGGCGTTCGCCCTCGCTCTGGACGGGCGGGCGGTCGCCTTGACCGGGCCGCACGGACAGTCGCTCGACTGGCTCGGGGCGTAGGGGACGGCGGGCCGTCGAACGGCGCCCCGGCGTGCGAGGCGTCCCGGATCGCGGGGTGTGCTGCGCGGTGGGCGCGTCCAGCGCCCGGGCGCGTCCCGGACCGCGGACTTGAAGGTGCCGCAGCGGCAGCTTCTACCGTCCTGTTCAGGGCCGGAGGGACCGGCCCGCCGAGGCGAAGGTGTGAGGAGAAGGCGATGGTCTGGCCGATCGCGGAGGTCGCCCGGATGTCGGGTGTCACGGCCCGCACGCTCCGGCACTACGACGAGATCGATCTGCTGCCACCCGCCCGGATCGGCTCCAACGGCCACCGCTACTACGAGGAGGCGCAGTTGCTGCGGCTGCAACAGATCCTGGTGCTGCGGGCGCTCGGGGTGGGCCTGTCCGAGATCGGGCTGATCCTGGCCTCGCAGGTGGACGAGCTGGAGGCCCTGCGCGGCCACCGGCGCCGGCTGCTCGCCGAGCGCGACCGGCTGGACACGCTGGCCGTCACCGTCTCCCGCACGATCGCCGAACTGGAGGAGTCCAGGAAGGACGGCACACCCATGACCGGAATCAACCGACCGGAGAACCTGTTCGAGGGCGCCCGGCCCGCCGACTACGAGGAGGCCCTGCGCGACTGGCCGGAGCTCGCCGAGCAGGTCCGGCGGGCCACGGCGACGATGAGCGAGGCCGAGATCGAGGCCGGGCAGCGCGAGCGCACCGCGCTGATGATCCGGCTGGCCGAGCTGATGGCCGCCGGCACGCCCGTCGAAGCCGACGCGGTGCGGGCGGAGATCGACGGGCAGTACCGGTCGCTGACCGCGCTGCGGCCGGTCACGGCCGAGGAGTACCGCGCGATCGGTCGCTCCTGCGTGGAGGACGAGCGGTGGCGCGCCGCGTACGAGGCGATCGCACCGGGGCTCGCGGCGTACCAGCGCGACGCCATCGAGGCGTACGCCGCGGCCCGCCTCACCTGAACCACCGGCCGTGGGGGCGCCCCGGGCGCCGGGGGCGCGGGGGGGGGGGCGGGCCCCCGCCCCCCCCCCGGCGCGGGGGGGGCGCCCGCCCGCACGCGCGGACGACGCGCGCGCCCGGGGGGGGAGT
>NZ_JBHVWC010000022.1:90573-125633 GCF_042882445.1 Kitasatospora sp. NPDC058218
GGGGCCTCCCCTTGGGCGGGGCCCCGCGCCCCCCCCACCACACCCCCCCCCGCCCCGCCCCCCCCCGCGCGGGGGGTGGGGGGCGGGCCGCCCGGCTCCCGGGGCCCGGCCGCCGGGGCGGGGCGGGCCCGCCCGCGCACGGGCGGAATCCGGGCGACCGGAGGGTGATTGTCAGGGTCACGACACGAACCCGACGCAGGGGACTCCCCGCCGGTACGACCGTCATCTAGGCTGGTGACGTGCTCATACTTGTTCGCCGTCGCCACGTGGACCTGCTCCGCGTGACGAGCATGTCCTGTCGACGCTCCAGCTGAACCTCGCGCCTACCACCCTCATGCGCGGTCCTCGCCGACCGCGTCCCCCCTCCTGGCCCCGGGGCTCCCGCCGCACCAGGCGTGGCCCCGGCGCTCCCCGGTCGATCACCGGGAACGGCCGGGACGAGACCCAGCGGATGTCACCCATGACGCAGCAGCACTCCTCCACCACCCCCGCGGACGCCCTCCCCGTGATCGACCTGTCGCTCGCGAACGGCACCCCCGACGACCGGCTCCGCCTGCACGACGAGCTGCGGACCGCGGCCACCGGCGTCGGCTTCTTCCAGCTCGTCGGCCACGGCGTCACGCCGGCCGAGACGGCGGCCCTGATCGACGCGATGCGGGCGTTCTTCGCCCTCCCGGAGGCCGACCGGCTCGCCGTGAGCAACCTCAACTCCCCGCACTTCCGCGGCTACACCCGCACCGGCGACGAGCTCACCGGCGGCAGCCAGGACTGGCGGGACCAGCTGGACATCGGCGCCGAGCTGCCCCCGCACGTCCCGGGGCAGGGCGAGCCGCCGTACTGGTGGCTGGAGGGCCCGAACCAGTGGCCCGGGGCGCTCCCGGAGCTGCGGACCGCCGCGCTCGGCTGGATCGACCGCCTCGGCGCGGTCGCCCGGCGGCTGCTGCACGAGCTCCTCACCGCGATCGGGGCCCGCCCCGACTTCTACGACTACGCCTTCGCGGGCCACCCCCACCTGCGGCTGAAGCTGGTCCGCTACCCCGGCACCGCACCCGACGGCGCCGGCCAGGGCGTCGGTGCGCACAAGGACTACGGCTTCATCACCCTGCTGCTCCAGGACACCGTCGGCGGCCTCCAGGTCGAGCGCGCGGACGGCAGCTTCCTGGAGGTCCCGCCGATGGAGGGCGCCTTCGTGGTCAACCTGGGCGAGCTGCTGGAGGTCGCCACCGACGGCTACCTGAAGGCCACCAACCACCGCGTGGTCAGCCCGGCCGCCGCCCGCGAGCGCTTCTCCATCCCGTTCTTCTACAACCCCCGCCTCGACGCCCACATCGAGCCGCTGGACTTCCCCCTCGCGCACCACGCCCCCGGTGCCACCCAGGACCCGGGCAACCCGCTCTTCGCCGAGTTCGGCCTCAACGAGTGGAAGGGCTACACCCGCGCCCACCCCGAGGTCACCCGCCGCCACCACCCCGACCTCGCCGACGCCGGCTCCCGCTGACGCCGGGGCCGCCACCCACCGGGCTCCACGCCTGCTCCTCGACACGGGCGTGGGGCCGTTCGGTGCGCCCAGGGCCCCGGCCTCGCCGCGCGACCGCGGTGGACCGGGTCGCCCGGCACTGTCACACTGCTGCTGTCACAGCAGTGGTGCGACAGAGGCGGAGGAGTGGCGGATGGGGGCGCGGGAGGGTGTCGAGGTCCGGCTGACGGTCGACGAGCTGGCGGCGCGGGCCGGCGTGACGGTGCGGACCGTCCGCTTCTACGGGACGAAGGGGCTGCTGCCCCCGCCGGAGCTGGGGCCGCGCCGCGTCGGGCTGTACGGCACGGACCACCTGGACCGCCTCGGGCTGATCGAGGAACTCCAGCGGCAGGGGCTCACCCTGGCGGCGATCGAGCGCTACCTGGCCTGGCTGCCGCGGGACAGCACGCCGCTGGACCTGGCGATCCACCGGGCCCTAGTGGCCTCGTGGACGCCGGAGACGGCGGAGGAGCTGAGCCGCGGGCAGCTGGAGCGGCGGGCCGGGCGGGAGCTGTCGCCGACGCAGCTGGAGCGGCTGGCCGCGATGGGCGCACTGGAGCGGACGGCCGACCCGGAGGTGTTCCGGGTGGATCCGGGGCTGCTGCCGCTGGGCGTGCGGATCCTGGACGTGCCGATCCCGCTGGAGACCCTGCTGGCGGCGCGCGCGGTGGTGCTGGAGCACAGCCGGGCGACGGCGCAGGAGCTGCAGCGGCTGTTCCGCGAGACGGTCTGGAAGCCGTACCGGGAGAGCGAGCCGGCGCCGGCGGAGCTGGAGCGGATGAAGGGGCTGACGGACCACATCCAGCCGATGGTGGCGCAGGCGCTGGTGACGGCGTTCCAGCGCTCGCTGCGGGAGGAGCTGGGCGAGGCGGCGCGCTCGGTCGAGGACGCCGACCCGCCCAGCTGACCGGCCGTCAGTCGGTGAAGGTCCGGCCCTCGGCGGCGATCCGCTCCAGCAGGGCCGGCGGCGCGAACCGCTCGCCGTAGGCGGCGGCGAGTTCGCGGGCGCGGGCCGCGAAGCCGGCCGGGCCGCCCCCGTACCCGTTGATGTACTGGAGGACGCCGCCCGTCCAGGCCGGGAAGCCGATGCCGAGGATGGAGCCCACGTTGGCGTCGGCGACCGAGGTCAGCACGCCCTCCTCCAGGCAGCGGACCGAGTCCAGCGCCTCGCTGAAGAGCATCCGCTCCTTGAGGTCCTCGAAGGGGACGGCCGCGTCCGCCGAGGTGAAGTGCTCGCGCAGGCCCGGCCAGAGCCGGCCGCGCCGGCCGTCCTCGCCGTACTCGTAGAAGCCCGCGCCGCCGCTGCGGCCGGGGCGGCCGAACTCGTCGACCATCCGGTCCACCACCGCGTCCGCCGGGTGGGCGGTCCAGGTGCCACCGGCCTCCTCGACCGCGCGCCGGTACTCGTTGCGGATCTTGCGCGGCAGGGTGAGCGTCAGCTCGTCGAGCAGCGAGAGCACCTTGGCGGGGTAACCGGCCTGGGCGGCGGCCTGCTCGACGGAGGACGGGTCGACGCCCTCGCCGACCATCGCCACGCCCTCGTTGATGAACTGGCCGATCACCCGGGAGGTGAAGAAGCCGCGCGAGTCGTTGACCACGATCGGCGTCCGGTCGATCTGGCGGACCAGGTCGAAGGCGCGGGCGAGCGCCTCGTCGCCGGTCTGCGGACCGCGGATGATCTCCACCAGCCGCATCTTGTCGACCGGCGAGAAGAAGTGCAGGCCGATGAAGTCGGCGGTGCGCCCGACACCCCCGGCGAGCAGGCCGATCGGCAGCGTGGAGGTGTTGGAGCAGAGCAGCGCGTCCGGTGCCACCACGCCCTCGATCTCCTGGAACACCTTCTGCTTGAGCTCGGGGTTCTCGAAGACGGCCTCGATCACCGCGTCGCAGCCGGCCAGGTCGGCGGCCTCGGCGGTGGGGGTGATCCGGGCGAGCAGTTCCCCGCGCTGCGCCTCGGTGGTGCGCCCGCGTGCCACCGCCTTGTCCAACAGCGCGGCGGAGTAGGCCTTCCCGCGCTCGGCGGCCTCGACGGTGACGTCCTTCAGCAGCACCTCGATACCGGCCTTGGCGCAGGTGTAGGCGATGCCCGCGCCCATCATGCCGGCGCCGAGCACGGCGACCCTGCGCACCGTCCGCTTCTCGACGCCCTGCGGCCGGCCGGCACCGGAGTTGACCGCCTGGAGGTCGAAGAAGAGCGCCTGGATCATGTTCTTGCTGGTCTGCCCGCAGGCCAGCTCGGTGAAGTAGCGGGCCTCGATCACCATCGCGGTGTCGACGTCCACCTGGGCGCTCTCGACCGCCGCCGCCAGCACGTTGCGCGGCGCCGGGTAGGGCGCGCCGGCCAGCTGCTTGCGCAGGTTGGACGGGAAGGCCGGCAGGTTGGCGGCGAGCGCCGGGGTGGCCGGGGTACCGCCGGGGATCTTGTACCCCTTGACGTCCCAGGGCTGGACGGCGGTCGGGTTGGCCTCGATCCAGGCGCGCGCCCGGGCGGTCAACTCCTCTGACGTGTCGACCAGTTCGTGGACCAGGCCGTGCTGGAGCGCCTGCTCCGGGCGGTACTGCCGGCCCTGCAGGAGCACCTTCAGCAGCGCGTCGGTGATGCCGAACAGCCGCACCGTGCGGACCACTCCGCCGCCGCCGGGCAGCAGGCCGAGGGTGACCTCGGGCAGGCCGATCCGGCTCGCCGGGGTGTTCAGGGCAATCCGGTGGTGGCAGGCGAGGGCGATCTCCAGGCCGCCGCCGAGCGCGCTGCCGTTGACGGCGGCGACCACCGGCTTGCCGAGCGTCTCCAGCCGGCGCAGCGCGCGCTTGATCCGCATCGACTTCTCGAAGACGGCGGCGGCGTCCTCGGGGCGGGCGGCGGAGAGCATCCTGAGGTCACCACCGGCGAAGAAGGTCTTCTTCGCCGAGGTGATCACGACGCCGCGCAGGTCGTCGCCGAGGGCGGCGAGGCGCTCGACGGTGGCGTCGAAGTCGGCCGTGAAGGCCTCGTTCATGGTGTTCACGGACTGGGTGGGGTCGTCGAGGACGAGGGTGACCACGCCGTCCTGGTCCTGCTCCCAGCGGATGGTGGTGGTGTCGCTCATGGGCTTGGGGTCTCCTGTGAGGGCCGGGACAAGGGAGGTGCCGCGCGCACCGCGCCGCTGGAAGGGGCGGTGGCGGGCGACCGGAGGCTCAGACACGCTCGACGACGGTGGCGATGCCCATCCCGCCGCCGACGCAGAGGGTGACCAGGCCGTAGCGCAGGTCGCGCCGCTCCAACTCGTCGACCAGGGTGCCGAGGAGCATCGCGCCGGTGGCGCCGAGCGGGTGGCCGAGGGCGATCGCACCGCCGTTGACGTTCACCCGGTCCGGGCGGAAGCCGAGCTCACGGACGAAGCGCAGGGCGACGGCGGCGAAGGCCTCGTTGATCTCGACCAGGTCGATGTCGGCGGCGGTCAGCCCGGCCTTGGCGAGCGCCTTGCGGGTGGCGGGGGCGGGCCCGGTGAGCATGATCGTGGGCTCGGAGCCGGAGACGGCGGCGGAGACGATCCGGGCGCGCGGGCGCAGGCCGTACCGCTCGCCGATGTCGCGGTTGCCGATCGCCACCAGGGCGGCGCCGTCCACGATGCCGGAGGAGTTGCCGGCGTGGTGGACGTGGTCGATGGCCTCCACCCAGTGGTACTTCTGCAGGGCGACGGCGTCGAAGCCGCCGGCCTCGCCGATGCCGGCGAAGGAGGGCTTGAGGCCGGCCAGGGTCTCCACGGTGGTGCCGGGGCGGATGAACTCGTCGCGCTCCAGCACGACCAGGCCGTTGCGGTCGCGGACCGGGACGACCGAGCGGTCGAAGAGACCGTCGGCCTGGGCCTTGGCGGCGCGGGCCTGCGACTCGGCGGCGAAGGCGTCCACGTCGGTGCGGGAGAAGCCCTCGATGGTGGCGATCAGGTCGGCGCCGATGCCCTGCGGGATGAAGTGGTTCTCATAGTTGGTCATCGGGTCCATCGCCCAGGCGCCGCCGTCGGAGCCCATCTTCACCCGGGACATCGACTCGACCCCGCCGGCCAGGATGAGGTCCTCCCAGCCCGAACGGATCTTGGCGGCGGCCAGGTTGACCGCCTCCAGGCCGGAGGCGCAGAAGCGGTTCTCCTGGACGCCGGCCACCGAGTCGGGCAGGCCAGCGGTGATGGCGGCGATCCGGGCGATGTCGGAGCCCTGGTCGCCGAGCGGGCTGACCACGCCGAGCACGACGTCGTCGACCGCCGCCGGGTCCAGCTCCGGGAAGCGGCGGCGCAGTTCGTGGATCAGGCCGACGACCAGGTCGATCGGCTTGGTGCCGTACAGCGAGCCGTTGGCCTTGCCCCGGCCGCGCGGGGTGCGGATCGCGTCGTAGACGTACGCTTCGGTGGTCACGGTGGAGAGCCTTTCGGGGGTCTGACCGGGCGAGGGGGTGGGTCGAGGAGGAGGCCGGGCGGCGCGGGGAGGCCGGCCGCGGCGGGAGCGGTGTCAGTCCAGCAGGGAACGCCCGACGATCTCCTTCATGATCTCGGTGGTCCCGCCGTAGATGGTCTGGATGCGACCGTCGGTGAACGCGCGGGCGACCGGGTACTCGGTCATGTACCCGTACCCGCCGTGGAGTTGGAGGCAGCGGTCGGCGGTGCGCTTCTGCAGTTCGGTGGCCCACCACTTGGCCATCGAGGCGTCGGCCGGGGTGAGCGCGTAACGGTTGTGCTCGGTGATGCAGCGGTCCACGAAGGCCCTGGTCACCGCGGCTTCGGTAGCCATCTCGGCGATCTCGAAGCGGACGTGCTGGAGCTTGGCGAGCGGTCGGCCGAAGGCCTCGCGCTGCTTGACGTAGTCGGTGGTGATCTCGACCAGGTACTCGGCCCCGGCGATCGCGGCGGCCGCGATGGTGAGCCGCTCCTGCGCGAGGTTCTGCATCAGGTGGAGGAAGCCCTGGTGCTCCCCGCCGAGCAGGTTGGCCTTCGGGACGCGGACGTCCTCGAAGAACAACTCGGCGGTGTCCTGGGCCTTCTGGCCGATCTTGTCGAGGTTGCGGCCGCGCTCGAAGCCGGGCATCCCGCGCTCGACCACCAGCAGGCTCAGGCCGCGCGAGCCGCCCTCGGGGGTGGTGCGGGCGACCACGACCACCAGGTCGGCCAGGATGCCGTTGGAGATGAAGGTCTTGGCGCCGTTCAGCAGGTAGTGGTCGCCCTGGTCGACGGCGTGGGTGCGGATGCCCTGGAGGTCGGACCCGGTGCCGGGCTCGGTCATCGCGATGGCGGTGACCAGCTCACCGCTGCAGAAGCCGGGCAGCCAGCGGCGCTTCTGCTCGTCGGTGGCGAGCGAGGTGAAGTACGGGCCGATGATGTCGTTGTGCAGGCCGAGCGCCAGACCGGAGGCGCCAGCCCGGGCGAACTCCTCGGCCAGCACGGCGGCGTAGCGGAAGTCGGCGGCGCCACCGCCGCCGTACTCCTCGGGGACGGCGAGCCCGAGCAGGCCCTGCCGGCCGGCGGCGAGCCAGGCGGACCGGTCCACGATGCCGGCCCGCTCCCAGCGGTCGTAGTGCGGCAGCACCTCCTTGGCGAGGAAGGACCGGACGGTCGCCCGGAAGTCCTCGTGCTCCTCGGTGTAGATGTCGCGTTCCACGGCAAGCTCCTTATCGGGCCTCGGAGTCCAGGGTGTTCGGGGCGTCCGGGCCGCCCGGCGGGTCCGGGGCGTCCTGGCGGTCCGGCGACAGCAGCAGGGCGGGCACGCCCCAGTCGCGGGCCACCTCGGCGGTGTCGGCGCCCGGCCGGGCCGGCGGGCGGCGCAGCGTGCCGGGGGTGGCGGAGAACCGGGGCGCGGGGGCCGGCTGGGTGAACCCGTCCGCCTCGACGTACGTCCCCCGAGCCACCAGATGCCCGTACTCGGCGGCCTGACGCATCGTCAATACTGGTTCCACGCAGGCGTCGGTGCCCGCGAAGACGGCCTCCCACTCGGCCCGGGTGCGGGTGGCGAAGCGGGCCGCGATCAGCGCGCGCAGCTCGGGCCAGCGGGCCACGTCGTACTGGCCGGGCGCGTCCGGGCCGAGCTCCAGCAGCCGGGCGAACTCGGCGTAGAACTGCGGCTCCAGCGCTCCGACGGCGAGGTCGCCGCCGTCCTTGGCCCGGTAGACGGCGTAGCAGGGCGCGCCGCCGTCAAGCAGGTTGACGCCCCGGCGGTCCTGCCACCGACCGGCCGCGAGCAGACCCCAGAGCACGGTGGTCAGGTGGGCGGCGCCGTCCACGATGGCGGCGTCGACGACCTGGCCGACGCCGGTCGCCCCGGCGTGGTGGAGGGCGGCGAGCAGGCCGACGACCAGGTAGAGCGAGCCGCCCGCGTAGTCGCCGAGCAGGTTGGCGGGAACGGCGGGCGGCTGGTCGGGGTCGCCGATCAGGCCGAGCACCCCGGCCACGGCCGCGTACCCGATGTCATGGCCGGCCCGGGCGGCCAGCGGGCCTTCCTGGCCCCAGCCGGTCATCCGGCCGTAGACCAGCGCGGGGTTGCGGGCGAGGCAGGCGTCCGGACCGACCCCGAGGCGTTCGGCGACGCCGGGCCGGTAGCCCTCGATCAGCAGCTGGGCCCGCTCGACGAGGTCGAGCACCTGGCCGGGCCCGCCGGGGGACTTGAGGTCGACCAGCACCGAGCGCTTGTTGCGGTTGGTGACGTCGTGGGCCGGGTCCTGGGCGAGCGGCGAGGGGTCGGGCCGGTCGACCCGGACCACGTCGGCCCCGAGGTCGGCCAGCAGCATGCCGGCGAAGGGGCCGGGGCCGATGCCCGCGAGCTCGACCACCCGGACGCCGGCCAGCGGGCCGGGACTGCTCGGACCACGCACTGGCCACCACCCTCTCGGGGTTTGACAGTAAAGCTGTAACACTCGCGATGATAGGGAAGCGACCCGCCGGTAACAAGACCCTCCGCCACCGGACACCGCCCTGACGAATCCCTGACGCGGACCGCGCAACCGGCGTGACGGAGGGTGCGTCGGTATACCGACGGGGCGGGCCGATACGGTCGTCCTGCTGTCGGAGGGGTTCTGACCTCTCGTCGGAGGAAAGGAAGCAGACACACATGGTTTCCCCAGGATTCACCACCGGGCCGGTCAAGCCGGCCTCCCCGCCGGGCGCGCCCAGCAACCCGGCGCCGGGCACCATCATCCCGATCTCGGCACCGGGCACGTCCCCCTTCGCCGCCGGCCCCACGCCGAACCCCTCCCCCGGCCCGCCCCCGTCCGCGCCCACCACCCGGCTGGACCGGCCGCACGAGCTCAACGCCTCGGCCGGCATCGCGCGCCAGATCGCCACCGACCTGGACAACGCCAACGGCAAGGGCGGCAACAACCTCGCCGAGCACGCGAGCACCGCCGGCACCAGGATCCGCGGCTTCTCCTTCGGCGGCGCCCTCACCGGCTCCACCGAGCGCTGGCTGCAGCAGTGCAAGAGCCTGCACGACAAGCTGACCGCCACCGCCGACAACCTCGACACCACCCAGCGCACCTACCAGGCCAACGAGCACGCCACCGCCGGCCAGTTCGGCCACTGAGACCCCGGCCCCGAGAACCGAGAACTGACAGAGGAGCCCCAGAGGCATGGTGTCCTTCAAGGAACTGCACGAGGCCGACTTCGCCGGCGTCACCGAGACGGCCGACGCCTGGACCAACATGGCCAAGGCGCTCGACTCGCTCGACACCCGGGTCGGCACGGACCTCACCAACACCCCGCAGCGGGCCGGCTGGCAGGGCGCGGCGGCCGACGACGCGGGCCGCACGCTCAAGACCATCGACACCGACTTCACCCAGGCCGCCGGCGTCGCCAAGGCCCTCGCGGCGATCATCCGCGACGCGGCGTCGGACTTCACCGCGGCCCGCAAGGACCTGGACGCGGCGCTCCACGACGCGGAGGCGCAGAAGCTCACCGTGGCCGACGACGGCACGGTCAGCTGGCCGCCGATGCCGACCGACCGCACCTCGCACAACGACCCCGACTTCCAGGAGGCCCAGCGCCAGTACCAGGGCGACCAGAAGGGCAAGGCCCAGGCGATATCCGACCGGCTGACCAAGGCCGTCGAGAAGGCCACCGCGGCCGACCAGCGCGCCTCCTCCGCACTGCAGACCGACGTCGGCACCAGCACCACGGCCTTCAACGCCAGCCCGTACGGCGGCGGCGACGTGGCCGACGCGAAGCGCGCCACCGACCTGCTGAGCAAGGGCGGGAGCCTCTCCGACGAGGAGCGGCAGCGGCTGCAGAACCTGATGGCCGCCAACTCCGGCTCCAAGGACTTCTCCACCACGCTGCTGAACAGCCTCAAGGCGGGCGACAAGACCGGCCCGGACGCACTGCTGGTGTACGCCAAGAGCTACAACGACTTCGCCCACGGGGACCGCAACGCCAAGGACTACCAGGACATCTACGGCAACCTGTCCCAGGTGCTCGCCACCGCCACCAAGGACGGCGGGATGGGCCAGGAGTGGCAGGACAACCTGCTCAAGGCCGCCCGCAAGCCGGGCGGTTCGGCCGCCGGGTTCAACGACGGCTACCCGGTCCTCACCCAACTGATGGGCGCCAAGGGCGACTACGACAAGGCGTTCCTGGACAAGGTCGGCAAGGACCTCGTCGACTTCGAGCGCAACAGCAAGACCAAGGGCGACCAGCTGTGGGGCCCGCTCTACGACCGGGACGACCCGATGGGCGGCCTGATGCGGGCGATGAGCCGCAACCCGGAGGCCTCCAAGGAGTTCCTCGACCCGGGTGCCAACAAGAACCTCGACTACCTGCTCAAGGAACGCAAGTGGCCCAACCAGGGCTACGAGGACAAGATGCTCGACAGCGTCGCGCGCAGCTCCTCCCGCGGCGCCTTCGGCGACGCCCTGGAGGCCGCCGCCACCGGCCGCGACCCGCACGGCAACCAGCCGCCGCGCCCGCACGACGCCGCGATGTCCCGGATCATGAACGAGACCATCGAGACCCTCGGTGGCGACAAGGCCGGCGCCGAGAACAGCCTGCCCGCCGGCCTGCGCCGCCCGCTCGGCAACATGATCGCGGACTACGCGCCGGACGTGCACGAGATCCTCGGCAAGGAGGTCCGCGGCGGCACCCAGCCCAGCGGCCTCACCTTCAGCCGCGAGGAGCTGCTGCGCACCATCCGCGGCTCCGCCGAGGACCCGGAGGCCTTCCGGGTGATCCACACGGCGGAGACCCAGGAGATCGCCCGCCGGATGGACACCTACGGCCCGGACGACTTCAAGCCCGACGCGACCGGCCGGGTGAACCCGAAGTTCGCCGGCTTCACCCAGGAGGCCGGCCAGGCCCTGGGCGCCCTGGACGGTGTGCGCGGCGACGTCCTGATCGACCACCGCGAGGACCAGAAGTTCAAGAACAACTGGCAGTCCAAGATCGACTACCACGTCTACGGCACGCCGGTGAACTACTTCCTCCCCGCCCCGTTCGGCGACATCGCCCAGCGCCTGGTGGACGTCGGCACCGCCGACTACGCCAACAAGGCCAACGCCGAGCTCGACACCAAGACCCAGGGCGACCTCAGCGACAACTACTCCGCGGGGGAGGAGCAGCTCAAGTCCATGATCCACTACAAGGCCGTGCTGTCGGGCGTCCCGGGCAATGACATCGACGCCACCGGCGGCGTGACGCAGCAGCTCATGGAGGGCGTCACGCAGAACTACGCGACAGCCATCGACCGCACCTACAACGGTGCACTCGGCAGGGGGTGATGACGGCATGACGGCGGAACAGGACCGCGCGGACGCCGGCACGGGCACGGACACGGGCCCGCTGCACCGGGCCGACGAGGCCCTCACCCGGCGCGGCTTCACCACCCGGCGGCTGCGCCTGCGGGCCGCGGCCGTGCTCGTGGCGGTCGCGGCCGGGATCTCGGGGGTGCTGCTGTACAACCTGACGAACGTGCTGGGGCCGGACACCGTCTGCGGGGGCGCCGCGACGGCGGACGAGGTGCACGCGGCGCTCGGGCCGGGGCGGATCAGCGAGGAGAAGAGCGAGGGCTGGTCCCCCGGCGCCTACGACGGGACCGGTGGAACCTGCACGGCGAAGGTGTCGTACGGGCTGTTCGGCCCGACGGGGCGGTCCGCGTCGTTCGCCCTCGCGCTCACCCAGGACGACATCGCCCCGCCGACCGCGCCGGACGCCCGGCTGTTCTCCGGCGGTTCGACGGGCGCCGTGCTGGCGTCCCGTGCCTGGGCACTGCTCCCGGACGGCTGCCCGAAGGCCATGCGGGCCGAGATCCGGCTGCCCGGCTCGGACGACACGACCGACGACCGCCCCGAGGGGATGGCCGCGCTGGCCGTGGCGTTCGCCAACGCGGCCGCCGAGGGCAAGGGTTGCGGGAGCAAGCTGCCCGCCCCGTCCGGTCTCTCCGCCGCCGCGGCCCCGCAGTCGGCCGACCTCGGCAACGTCTGCGGCCTGCCCGGAATGGCGCCGGCCCGGGACGAGAAGGCCGGCGACGGGTACCGGCAGACGGTGACCGCCGGGTACGCCCCGGTCTGGTCCTGCGTACTCGTCTCCCCGGCCGGCGGGAGCACGGTGGCCGCCTTCACGATCACCACCGACCCGCGGGTCACCGGCCTGGACCCGCAGGAGGCCCGCACGGAGGCCTACGGGCGCGCCCGGTGGATCGGGTCCTCGGGCGAGAACGCCGTCGCCACCTGCCAGGGGAAGCCCACCTACTTCCACCTCGACCGGAAGTACATCACCGGGGTGGGCGGCAGCGGGCTCTTCCCGGACGCCCAGGACCTCTGGCGCCAGTTCCTCACCGCCGGCGGCAAGGCGGTCGGCTGCGAGCCGATCCTCCCGTAGCCGCCGCCTGCCCGTGGGCCCGCCGAACGGGCCCACGGGCAGGCGGGCCCACGGTCGACGGGCTCACGGTCGGCGGGCCCGCGGGGAGGAGGCCCCCACCGGCGGATCCCCCTGGCGGGGGAGGCGGATCGTGTGGTGGGGGGACGTACCGGCGGCCCCGCCCGCGGGAGCGTGGGGCCATGACCTCAACGACCTCCGTCGGCAGGGCGCGCGCCGTGGCGGCCGCCGTGGCCGTCGCCGCGACCGTGCCGTACCTGTCGCTCAAACTGCTCTGGCTGACCGGCCACCCCGTGGGGGCCGGCGGCGACCCGGACCAGCTGGACGACCTCTGGCTGGTGAACCTGCTGAGCTTCGGCATGGACGCGATCGCGGTACTGCTGGCCCTCTCCTTCGTCCGGCCCTGGGGACGGCGGGCGCCCGCCGGGCTGCTGGCGTTCCCGATGTGGGTGGCGACCGGACTGCTCGGCACCATCCTGGTGGCGCTGCCGCTGTTCCTGCTCACCACGCTGGTGCTCGGACCCGAGGAGGCCTCCGCCGACGACGGCGCGGGCGCCGGACCGACCGGCTGGGTGTTCCCGGTGGTGTACGGCGGGTTCACCGTCCAGGGCGTCGCGCTGATCACCGCCTTCCTGCTCTACGCGCGGCAGCGCTGGGCGGGCCTGCTGCGCGACCGGATCGGCGCGCTGCCCGACTCCCCCACGCTCACCGTCCAACGCGCCTTCACCGGCGTGGCCGCCCTGCTCGGGCTCGGCGTCGCCGCGGCCCGGGCGTACTGGGCGGCGGGCGGGACGGCCGGACTGCCGGTCGAGTGGGCGGACGAGCGCAGCCGGGGCGTGGCGGTCATGAACGGTGTGACGGCGGTGATGGCGGTGGCCGCCGCGGCCGCGCTGCTGCTCCTGGTCTTCCGGGCCCGGCCGCAGTGGCGGCTGCGGGAACCGATGGCCGTGGCGTGGACGGCGGGCGGCTCCCTGTTCGCCTGGGGCTCCTGGCAGTTGGTGGCGTACGGGACGTTCACGACGGTGACCGACCCGCGCCGGGCGGTGCCCGGACTGCTCACCCTGGTGGAGGCCGCCCAGGTGGTGGCCGGCGTGCTGGTGCTGGCGGTGGGCGCGGTCGCCCTGGTCGAGCGGGCGGCGGCAAGCTCCCTGCGGGCCGGGGCCGCTGACGTAGAGTCGACCGCGTGAGCACGGGGGCGGGCACGGGACGACGGGGGCTGCGGCGGGCCGGTGGCGCGCTGTTCGGCCGGCGCGCCCGGCTGCGCTGGGTGCACCTGGTGCTCGGCGGCGCCCTGCTGATGCCGTACTGGATGCTCTCCACCGTCGTGCTCGGGGCGCTCGACCCGGCGCTCGGCCCCCTGGTCCAGATCCTCCTCTACTTCGCCGCGCTCGCCCTCTCGCTGCCGATGGCCGCCGTCACGGCCCTGGTGCCGACGGTCCGGGCGCTGGAGGGGGCGGCGGCGCGGGCGCTCTGCGCGCCGGCGCGGGCCGAGGAGGTCTCCACCGGTCCGGCCCGCTCCTGGGCGGCCCGGCGCCGGACGGCCGGCTGGTACGTGCTGCACCTGCTGTTCGGCGGACTGGTCAGCGGGATGACGCTGGCCGGGACACCGTTCGCGGTGGTGCTGATGATCTCGCCGCTGGGCGGGCCCGCGGTGGACGACGTGGTGCGCTTCTGGCAGGACCGGGGGTTCCCGTCCTGGCTGCCCGGCCCCCTGCTCGGACTCGCCCTCCTGCTGCTGATCCTCGCCACCAGCGCCGGTCTCGGCGCCCTGCTGGCCCGCTGGGCGCCCGTGCTGCTCGGACCGACCCCGGAGGAGCGGCTGGCCGCCGCCGAACGCCGGGCCACCGTCCTCGCCCAGCGCAACCGGCTCGCCCGCGAGCTGCACGACTCGGTCGGCCACGCGCTCAGCGCGGTCGGCATCCAGGCCTCGGCGGCCGCCCGGGTGCTGCGGTCCGACCCGGACTTCGCCGCCGAGGCGCTGCAGGCGATCGGCGAGACCGCCCGGGCGGCCGTCGCCGAGCTGGACGCGGTGCTCGGCCTGCTGCGCGAGGAGGACCGGGCGGACGCGGGGCCCGCCGGGCCGACCCTGGCCGGGCTGGACGACCTGCTGCGCCAGCTGGCCCGCACCGGTGTCGTGGTCGACGCCGAGCTCGCCCCCGGCCTGCACCGACTGCCGGCCGCTGTGTCCCGCGACGCCTACCGGATCGTCCAGGAGGGCCTGACCAACGTGCTGCGGCACGCCGGGCCGGCCCCCGCCGGGCTGCGGGTGGGGCTGGCGGCGGACCGGCTGGAGATCGAACTGACCAACCCGCTGGGCCCGGCCCGCACCGGCCGCCCCGGCGGCGGCCGGGGGCTGCGCGGGATCGGCGAGCGGGCGGCGGTGCTGCGCGGCGGCTGCGCGGCCGGTCCGACGGACGACGGGACGACATGGCGGCTGGCCGTCTGGCTGCCGCTGGAAGGAGCACGGTGAAGGACACGACCGGGGCCGTCCGCGTGGTGATCGCGGACGACGAACGACTGGTGCGGACCGGCCTGCGGGTGGTGATCGACGCGGAGCCGGACCTGACCGTGGTCGGCGAGGCGGCCGACGGCGCCGAGGTCGTCCCGCTGGTGCGCGAGCTGCGGCCGGACGTGGTGCTGATGGACGTCCGGATGCCCGGCATCGACGGCATCCGGGCCACCGAGCAGTTGGTCGGCGGGATGGCCGAGCCGCCCAGGATCCTGGTGGTCACCACCTTCGAGCACGACGACCACGTGTACGACGCGCTGCGGGCCGGCGCCACCGGGTTCCTGCTGAAGCGGGCCAGCGCGGAGGAGATGGTGCAGGCGGTGCGGCTGGTCGCGCGCGGGGACTCGTTGCTCTTCCCGGCCGCCGTGCGGGAGCTCGCGCTGCGCCAGGTACCGGCCGGTCGGCGGGCGGCCGCGGCCGGGCGGGGGCCGATCGGGCGGCTCACCGAGCGGGAGGGGCAGGTCCTGCGGCTGATGGCCGCCGGGCTCAGCAACGGCGAGATCGCCGGGCGGCTGGTGCTCAGCCAGGAGACGGTCAAGACGCACGTCGGCAGCGTGCTGGCCAAGCTCGGGGCCCGTGACCGGACCCAGGCGGTGATCGCCGCGTACGAGTCGGGCTTCGTCCTGCCGGGGTAGCGGCGGGGACGCCGGGGCAGCGGCGGGGACGCCGGGGCAGCGGCGGGCCGGGCAGGGAAACCGAGGGCGGCGGGCGGTAGGGGAGGCCGCCGACCGCACGCCACCTGCGGTGACGATTCTTCCGTCCCGGCCCTACCAGCGAGTAGAGTGCGGCGTTCCCCCCTCTACCGCCCGATACCTCCCGTATCGCCTGAAACGAACTGGTGACCGCATGTCAGTCCGGACCAGCCCCGCGCTCTGGTGGCGCATGGGCATCGTGCTCTCGGCGGGCCTCGGCCTGACCCTCCAGACCGCCCCGCTGGTCTACTTCACCATCCAGAGCAATGTGATCGTGCTCGGCTACTTCATCGGCGCGGTCTACTGGATGGTGAAGCGCGGCACCGTCGACGCGCCCGCCCCCCGGCTGCGCGGGGCCGCCACGCTCTACATCCTGATCACCGGACTGGTCTCGCACGTCCTGCTCGAACACGGCGCCAACCCGCTGCCCGGACTCTTCGACGGACCGGACAAGCTGCAGCACTGGTCGTCCTTCTTCCTCCACTACGTCACGCCGGTGATGGTGATCATCGACTGGCTGACGCTGAAGCCGCGCAACGCCTCCGCCTGGCGCGACATCCCGCTCTGGCTGGCCTTCCCGCTCGGCTACGCGGCCGTCGTGCTCGCCCGCAACGCGCTGTTCTCCAACTACCCGCTGCCGTACCCGTACTTCTTCTTCGACCCGACGACCGAGGGCTACGGCTACGTCTGGGGCCAGATCGCCCTGCTGACCGTGGAGTTCGTCGTCCTCGCGGCGACGGTGGTCGGCCTGGACCGGCTCGGCACGCTGGTCGCCGGCAAGCTGCGGCCCACGACGGAGCCCACCGGAGCCTGAACCGGCCCGGCCCGGCCCGGCCGAAGGGCCGGACCGGGCACCGCCGCCACCGCGGCTACATCGGCTCCACCGACCGCAGGTCACCGTCCAGCTCCAGCCACCGGGTGATCCCGAGGCCGCGCAGGAACGGCAGGTCGTGGCTGGCGACGATCAGCGCCCCCTGGTAGGCGGCGAGCGCCTGGGTGAGCTGGCGGACACTGGCCAGGTCCAGGTTGTTGGTCGGCTCGTCGAGCAGCAGGAGCTGCGGCGGCGGGTCGGCCAGCAGCAGGGCGGCCAGCGTGGCGCGGAACCGCTCGCCACCGGAGAGGGTGGCGGCGAGCTGGTCGGCCCGGCCGCCGCGGAACAGGAAGCGGGCCAGCCTGGCCCGGATCGCGTTGTCCCCCGCGGCCGGGGCGAACAGCTTGACGTTTCCCGCGACGGTGAGCCGGTCGTCCAGCAGATCGAGCCGCTGCGGCAGGTGGCGCAGCGGCACCGGGGTGGTGATCTCCCCCTCCAGCGGGGCGAGTTCGCCCGCGATGGTGCGCAGCAGGGTGCTCTTGCCGGCGCCGTTGCGGCCGACCAGGGCGATCCGCTCGGGCCCGCGCAGGTCGAGGTCGGCGGTGGTGCCGTACGGCAGCCGGACCTTCTGCAGGGTGAGCACCGTGCGCCCGGCCGGAACGGCGGTGCGGGGGAGGTCGATCCGGATCTCGGCGTCGTCGCGGACGGCCTCCTCGGCGGCGGTCAGCCGCTGCTTGGCCTCCTCCAGCCGTTCGGTGTGCATGCCCTGGAGCCGCCCCGCCGTCTCCTGGCCCTGGCGCTTCAGCTTGCCGGCGAAGATGTGCGGGTCGTTGCGGGTGACCGAACGCTTCTTGCCGTAACTGACGCTGCGGTCCAGCTTGGCGCGGG
Organism: Kitasatospora sp. NPDC058218; assembly: GCF_042882445.1. NCBI lineage: Bacteria > Bacillati > Actinomycetota > Actinomycetes > Kitasatosporales > Streptomycetaceae > Kitasatospora > Kitasatospora sp. NPDC058218. The sequence goes on from NZ_JBHVWC010000022.1 coordinate 107,810, forward strand.
CGTCGACCAAGTCCCGCTTCTGGCGCTGGACATCGGCCTCGGCGTTGCGCAGCAGCCGCTCGGCCGTCTCCTGCTGCGCCGCGACGGCTCGCTCGTAGGCGGCGAAGTTGCCGCCGTACCAGGTGACGTCGCCGTCCCTGAGATCGGCGATCTGGTCCACGTGCTGGAGCAGCTCGCGGTCGTGGCTGACGATCACCATCACGCCGCTCCAGCCGGCCACCGTCTCGTAGAGCCGCTCGCGGGCGGACCGGTCGAGGTTGTTGGTGGGCTCGTCGAGCAGCAGGACGTCGGGGCGGCGCATCAGCAGTGCGGCCAGCCGCAGCAGGACGGCCTCGCCGCCGGAGAGTTCGCCGGTGGTGCGGTCGAGGGCCAGCCGCTGCAGGCCGAGCCGGTCGAGGGTGGCGCGGGCGCGCTCCTCGACGTCCCAGTCGTCGCCGACGGCGTCGAAGTGGCGCTGGTCGGTGTCACCGGACTCGATGGCGTGCAGGGCCTCGCGGACGGCCCGGACGCCGAGTGCCTCGTCGACCCTCAGCCCGGTGTCGAGGGTGAGGCTCTGCGGCAGGTAGCCGAGCTCGCCGCCGACCTTGATCGTGCCGGCGGTGGGGGTGAGTTCGCCCGCCACGAGGCGTAGCAGGGTGGACTTCCCCGCGCCGTTGAGCCCGATCAGGCCCGTCCGGCCGGGGCCGACGGCGAGGTGGAAGCCGTCGAGCACGGTCGTGCCGTCGGGCCACTCGAAGCCGAGGTCGGTGCAGAGGACAGCGGTGCTGGGTTGTGCCATGGAGGCCTCCCGGGTGGTTGCAGACGGTCTGGGGAGCAACACGGGAGACACCGCGGGCCGTGCGCGGAGAGCCTGGAGGGGGCCGGGGGCCGTCGAACGAGTCGAGGGAAGGGACGCCGAGCCGGCTCACCACTGAGGTCGCGCACTCGCACACACACGCACCGCGCGCAGCAGGACTGCGGGGCGGCGGGGGGCGGTGTCTCGGGACCTCAGTAGAGCAACGGCCTTCTCCTGTTCTGGCGGGTGGCACGGATCACGGTACGGAGGCCCGCGGACCCCCGCAACCGAATAATTCGGTGCGGATCACGTGCCGATCGCGTGACAGCTCCGTCGCGGTCCGGTCCGGTCGCGAGGACGCCTGTCCGCGCATGGCAGACTCCTCACCTGCCATGCCTGCGGCTCGGGCGGCATGGCGTGCATCCACAGGGGGAATTGAACTCATGTCACCGATATCCCGGACGACGCGTGCTGCGCTGGGTGCCTCCGTCGTCGCACTGACGATGGTGGTCGCGACCGCGTGCGGTCCGGACAACAGCGACGCCGACGGGGCCCAGACCGCGGCGCCGACCACCGCGGCGACCGCCGCCGGCACCGGCACGCCGGGCGCCGCCCCGATCAAGCTGCCCACCCTCGACGAGCTGAAGAAGTGGAAGTACGAGGACTGGGAGAAGTTCGCCCAGCAGAACGTGATCACTCCGGCGGTGAAGGGCTACTGGGACCTCCAGAAGATCCTGAAGGCCAAGCCGTCCAAGCCCGGCCAGCCGACCACGCAGCCGACGGCGCAGCCCACCGGCGCGGCGCCGGGCCAGCCGAGTTCCCAGCCGCCGGCGGACGGCGGTAACGACCCGCTGCCGAAGCTGGTCGAGGAGAAGCCCGTCCCGCACCCGTTCGCCAAGAACTTCCACGTGAACGGCAAGCTGTTCTTCCAGGACGGCAAGCAGGAGTACGTCTGCTCCGGCACCGTGGTCTCGGACCCGGCCAACCCCGGCAAGAGCAACCTGGTCTGGACCGCCAGCCACTGCCTGCACGGCGGCAAGGGCGGCAAGTCGCACACCAACATCACCTTCGCCCCGGCGTTCAACAGCACCGGCGTGCTGAGCGGCGGCAAGCAGGCCTCGCTGGCCCAGGCCGAGCCGTACGGCGAGTGGGGCGCGGTGGCCGGCATCGTCTCCCCGACCTGGGCGGACGAGGCCGACCCGGAGTACGGCGGCCCGTGGAGCCAGTACGACTTCGGCATCATCCGGGTGGCCAACCCGGACGGCAGCAACAAGTCCCTGGAGGAGGTCGTCGGCGGCTCCGTCCCGGTCTGGTTCAACGCCCCGCGCGACCAGATCACCGGCGTGAGCAGCTTCGGCTACCCGGCCGGCAAGCCCTTCGACGGCATGGAGCTGGAGCACTGCGACAGCGGCAAGCCGGTCCGCCACACGATCGACCCGAGCCGCCCGGCGATGCTGACCATCGGCTGCAACGGCACCGGCGGCGACAGCGGCGGCGGCTGGTTCGCGGCCAAGGACGGCAAGCAGGTGCTGGTCTCGGACACCTCCATCGGCGGCAACGACAACACCTGGGAGGCCGGCCCGTACCTGGACGACGTCGCCCAGCACGCGCTGGAGTACATCTCCAAGAAGAAGTGACCTCGGGCACGTTCCGAGCGATCCACCGGCCGACCGGACCGTGCGCCCACTGAGCCGCGCACCGCTCGGCCCCCGTCCGAACACCCGGGGTCCGCGGCCTTCCCGCCGCGGGCCCCGGCGCGCTCCCCCGCTCTCCTAGAATCGGAGGCATCATGAGCGCCACACTCGTAGTCAAGGACCTCGTCGCCGGCCACGGCGACCGCACCCTCTTCTCCGGCCTGGACCTGGTCGTCGCCCCCGGCGACGTGATCGGGCTGGTCGGCGTGAACGGCGCCGGCAAGTCGACGCTGCTGCGGCTGCTGGCCGGGCTGGACACCCCCGAGAGCGGCTCGCTGCGGCTCAGCCCGGCCGGCGCCAACATCGGCCACCTGCCGCAGGAGCCGGAGCGGCGCGAGGGCGAGTCGGTCCGGGACTTCCTGGCCCGCCGCACCGGCGTGACAGCCGCGCAGGCGGCACTGGACGAGGCCACCGAGGGCCTGGTCGAGGGCCGCCCCGGCGCCGACGACGCCTACGCGGCGAGCCTGGACCGCTGGCTGGACCTCGGCGGCGCCGACCTGGAGGAGCGGGCCGAGGAGGTCGCCGACTCGCTCGGGCTGAAGGTCTCGCTGGACCTGCCGATGACGGCGCTCTCCGGCGGCCAGGCCGCCCGGGCCGGCCTCGCCTCGCTGCTGCTCTCCCGCTACGACGTCTTCCTGCTGGACGAGCCCACCAACGACCTCGACCTGGACGGTCTGGAGCGCCTGGAGTCCTTCGTCAAGGGCCTGCGCGCCGGCGCCGTGCTGATCAGCCACGACCGCGAGTTCCTGGCCCGGACGGTCACCCGGGTGGTGGAGCTGGACCTCGCCCAGCAGCAGGTCAACCTGTACGGCGGCGGCTACGACGCGTACCTGGAGGAGCGCGCCACGGCCCGCCGGCACGCCCGCGAGGACTACGAGGAGTACGCCGACACCAAGGCGGGCCTGGAGGCCCGGGCGCGGATGCAGCGCGGCTGGATGGAGCACGGGGTGCGCAACGCGCGCCGCAAGTCCTCCGACAACGACAAGATCGGCCGCGCGATGCGGACGGAGTCCACCGAGAAGCAGGCCTCCAAGGCGCGGCAGACCCAGCGGATGATCGAGCGGCTGGACGTGGTCGACGAGCCGCGCAAGGAGTGGGAGCTGCGAATGGAGATCGCCACCGCGCCGCGCTCCGGCTCCGTGGTCGCCACCTTGCGGGCGGCCACCGTCCGTCGCGGCGACTTCGCCTTCGGCCCGGTGGACCTGCAGATCGACTGGGCCGACCGGGTCGCGATCACGGGCGCCAACGGCGCGGGCAAGTCCACGCTGCTGGCCGCGCTGCTCGGCCGGCTCGAACTCGACGGCGGCAACGCCGCGCTGGGCTCGGGCGTGGTGGTCGGCGAGGTGGACCAGGCCCGCGGCCTCTTCCTCGGCGGGGAGCCGCTGTCGGCCGCGTTCGCGGCCGCCGTACCGGAGTTGACCCCGGAGGAGGTGCGCACCCTGCTGGCCAAGTTCGGGCTGAAGGCGGCGCACGTGCTGCGGCCGGCCGACACCCTCTCCCCCGGCGAGCGCACCCGGGCGGCGCTGGCGCTGCTCCAGGCCCGCGGGGTGAACCTGCTGGTGCTGGACGAGCCCACCAACCACCTGGACCTGGCCGCCATCGAGCAGTTGGAGTCGGCGCTGGCCTCGTACACCGGCACGCTGCTGCTCGTCACGCACGACCGGCGGATGCTGGACACGGTGTCGGTGAACCGGCGGATCGAGGTCCGCGGCGGGCGCGTCCACGAGAGCTGAGTGGTCTGGTCCATTCGAGCAGTCGGGCGGTCCGGACCCTTCCCGGACCGCCCGTCATGTGCTGTGCTGTCGGCCATGGTTGACAGTGCAGTGGCAGGGACGCCGTACCCGAGCGTCCCGCTGACCCCGATGACGGTGCCCGCCCACGAGGCCGAGGCACGCAGCAGGTCCTTCCACGACGTGATGGCGCGGCGCCGGACCGTCCGCGACTACGCGACCCGTCCGATCCCGGACGGGGTGGTCGAGTGGGCGATCCGCACCGCGAACACCGCGCCCAGTGGCGCCCACGTCCAGCCGTGGCGGTTCGTGGTGATCACCGATCCGGAGCGCAAGCGGCGGCTGCGCGAGGCCGCCGAGGCCGAGGAGCGCGAGTTCTACGCGCACCGGGCCTCCGAGGAGTGGCTGACCGCGCTGGCGCCGATCGGCACCGACTGGCAGAAGCCGTTCCTGGAGGACGCGCCCGCCGTGATCGTCGTCTTCGAGGTGCACAAGGGCCCGCGGTCGCCGCGCCCGTACTACACCAAGGAGTCCGTCGGGATCGCCGTCGGCCTGCTGCTCGCCACCCTGCACCAGGCGGGCCTGGCCACGCTCACCCACACCCCGAGCCCGATGAAGTTCCTCAACGAGGTGTGCGAACGGCCGGCCGAGGAGCGGGCCGCCTACGTCATCCCGGTGGGCTATCCGGCGGAGGGGGCGCGCGTCCCGGACCTGCGGCGCAAGGAGCTCGACGACGTCCTGGTGCGCCTCTGACACGCCCCGGGGCGGCGCCGCCGGCCCGGCGGTTCGCCGGTGGTCGACGCTGCGGAGCGCGCCCATAATCGCTGTCATGACACACGTCACGCCATCGCCCTGCGAGGACGTACCCCGCCCCGGCACCGGCACCGCTCCCGGCGCTGCCGCCGGGCGGCGCCGTCCGGTGCCGGGCCAGATCTCCGCCGGCCGGCCGCCGGAACTGCTGCGACTGGCCGGCGGGATCTCACTGCACCGCCGCTCGGCCGCGTACGCGAGCGCGCTCAACGCCGCCGTCCGGAGCGATCTGGACCACCTGCGGCCCTGGCTGGAGTGGGCGGCCGAGGCGCCCACCCTGGCGCAGACCGCCGAGCTGACCGAGGCCGGCGCGGCCGCCTGGGACGCGGGCACCGACTTCATCTACCTGGTCGGCCTGGACGCCGAACCCGGCAGCGTCATCGGCTCGTTCGGCCTGCACGGCCGGATCGGCCCGGGCGCGCTGGAGATCGGCTACTGGGTGGGCTCGAAGCACGGCGGCCGCGGCATCGCCACCACCGCCGCCGGGGCGCTGACCGCGGCCGCGCTCGCCCTCCCCGGGGTCGGCCGGGTGGAGATCCGCTGCGACCAGGCCAACGCCGCCAGCGCCGCCGTGCCGCGCAAGCTCGGCTTCCGGCTGGACCGGATCGCCGACGCGGTGGTCCGGGCGCCCGGCGAGACCGGCCGGCAGCTGGTCTGGGTCAAGGAGGGCTGAGCGCGGAGCCGGCCGGCACGCCGGCTCCCCCGGCCCGGACGGTGGCGCCCGCCCGGGCCGGTCGACCCCGGGCCGGTCAGTACCGCCCGCCGGTCGACCCCGGGCCGGTCAGTACCGCCCGCCGGTCGGCGCCGGCAGCGCGTCCAGCTCGGCGAGGTCGGCCGCCGAGAGCACCACGTCGGCCGCGGCCGCGTTGTCCACCAGGTAGCGCGGCGTCTTGGTGCCCGGGATCGGGAGGACGTAGCGGCCCTGCGCCAGCACCCAGGCCAGCGCGACCTGCGCGGGCGTCGCGCCGACCCGCCCGGCGACCTCCTTCACCTTCTCCACCAGTGCCAGGTTGGCCGCCAGCGCGTCCTGCTGGAAGCGCGGCAGCGAGCGGCGGAAGTCGTCCGCCGGCAGCTCGGCCGCGGAGGAGATGCTGCCGGTCAGGAAGCCCCGCCCGAGCGGCGAGAACGGCAGGAAGGCGATGCCCTCGGCCTCGGTGTACGGCAGCACCTCGGCCAGCGCGTCCCGGGTCCACAGCGACAGCTCGGACTGCACGGACGCCACCGGGTGCACCGCCTGGGCCCGCTTGAGCTGCTCGACGCTCACCTCGGAGAGCCCGATCCGCCGCGCCTTGCCGGCCGCGACGACCTCGGCGAGCGCGCCCCAGGTCTCCTCGATCGGCACCTCCGGGTCGACCCGGTGCAACTGGTAGAGGTCGACGTGGTCGGTGCCGAGGCGGCGCAGGCTCTCGTCGATCGAGCGCCGCACGTGCTCCGGCCGCCCGTCGTTGCCCACCCGCTTGTCGCCGGTGCCCGGCACCAGGCCGACCTTGGTGGCCAGCACCGCGCGCTCCCGGTACGGGCCGGCCAGGGCGGCGCCGACCACCTCCTCGTTGCTGTACGGGCCGTAGATGTCGGCGGTGTCGATCAGGGTGACGCCGAGGTCCAGCGCCTCCCGGATCACCCGGACCGAGGTCTCGTCGTCGCGGTTGCCCAGGTCGTAGGCCCAGGTCATGCCCATGCAGCCGAGACCGACCACTCCGACCTCGGGACCCTGCTGACCAAGCGTGGCGGTACGCATCTTCCGGTGCTCCTTCGTGTCGTCGATCAACGGCATCAGCCTCTCCCTTGGAGTGCACTCAAGGTCAAGCCCGCTCGCCGCGCACCCACTCCCGCCAGCCGCCGGCCAGCACGAGATCGGCGAGGAACCGGTAGCCGCCCGCGCCCGGGTGCGCGCCGTCGCCGGCGCCCGCCTCGGCGGCCCAGAGCCGGTCCGCGGCGACCGCGGCCGTCACGTCGACGAACGGCACACCGCGCCCGGCGCAGAGCGTCGCCAGCTGCCCGGCGAGGTCCAGCAGCCGCTCCAGGTGCTCCCGGCCCCAGCCCACCACCGGCGGCGGCCCGACCACCAGTACGCCGAGGCCGCGCTCCCGGGCGCCGTCCAGCAGCTCGGCCAGGTTCGCCAGGCAGCGGGCCGGCACCACCCGGGGTCCGCCGTCCTCCAGCGTGGCGTCGTTGCTGCCGACCGAGACCACCAGGCGGTTGTCCGCGCCCGGCCGGGCCCGCGCGTCGACCTCCGGCCAGATCCGGCGCAGCACGTCCGAGGAGGTGTTGCGCCGGACGCCCAAATTGAAACCGGTGAGCTCGGCGGGCGCCGCCCGGCCGGTCTCCTGGAGCACCCGGCCGACCCAGCCGCGGTACTCCGGGTCGCCGACGCCCTGGGTGAAGGAGTCCCCGATGAAGCAGATGCGCAGGTCCTTGATCATCGGGTCACCGTAGGGCGCCGCCCGGCCGCGGCGCGGTCGTTTTCACAGGGTGGACGCCCCGCCGTACCGGCGCGGACCGGACATCCCACCGGGAGCGTACGAAGCGTGACCGGGGCGTGCGGATGGATCGTGTGCAACGGCGGGCCGACGAGGCCGGCCGCCCCCGACCGCGTCCGCACGCCGCCGCACGGCGGGCCGCCCGTCCGGGCCCGGGGGTGAAGAGCCTGGCCACGGGCCCGGCGGCGGGCGGCCGCCGGTCCGCGCCGGACGGTGGCCCGCCAAACCGGCGTGCGAAAGCTCACAGCCCTCGCCCCGCACCACGAGGCGCCGCAGCCCCGGCCTGGTCCCGTGCCGTCGAGGGCCCGGACGATGAGCGCTGTCGAGCCCGGCCCCGGGCTCCGCTTCCACCGGGAGGTCCCCATGTCGGTCCCGCGCACCCGCACCGTCGCCGTCGCCCTGCTCGTCGGCACCATCGCGGCCTGGGCGATCCCCGCCCAGGCCGCCGTCGCCGCCGACCGCGCGGGGGCGCAGAGCCGGGCCCTCAGTCGCTTCGACGACGGCAGCTTCGAGACGCCGAAGCTGGCGGCGAACACCTTCACCGGCCTCGCGGCCGGACAGTCCATCGGCCCGTGGCGCGTCACCACCGGCAGCGTGGACCTGATCGGCGCCGGCTTCTGGCAGGCCGCCGAGGGCGACCAGTCCGTCGACCTCAACGGCAGCGGCCCGGGCACCGTCGCCCAGAGCTTCACCACGACGCCGGGTGCCGCCTACACGGTGACGTACTCGCTCGCGGGCAACCCCGAGGGCGGACCGGCGCTCAAGACCGGCCGCGCGCTCGTCGACGGCCAGGACTTCCAGGACTTCTCCTTCGACACCACCGGCAAGTCCCGGGCCGCCATGGGGTACGTGGGGCGCCAGTTCACCTTCGTGGCCACCAACGCCTCGACCACGCTGGCCTTCGCCAGCACCACCGCCACCGGCGCCTACGGCCCCGTGGTGGACAACGTCCAGGTCCAGGAGTGCAAGCCCTGCCCCACCTGCTGACCGGGCCACCCGCCCCGGGCGGGCCGACGGGCGCCCGACCGCCGGCCCGCCCGGGGACTCCCGGGCCCGGTGCCTTAAACCGTTCCTAAAACCTTCCCAGCAGCCGCCTCTGATGTGCCGAAGGTGCTTGACGTGCACAGCTGGTCTAGTCCAGTTTGAAGCTGCACCGCGCACCTCCCCGCACCGGACCACGCCCCCACCGCCCTCGCCGCCCGCCCCGCGCTCCCCCTCGCGCGGCGGGCGGCGGGGGCACCGTCCCGAGAGGCACCCCCATGCCACGCGCGCCCCACGACACCCCCGCGCCCGACGCCCCCGCCCGGCACCGCCGCCCCGCCGGCCGGGTCAAGCTGCTCGGCCTCGCCGCCGCCACCGTGCTGGCCGCCGGCGGGCTCACCACCCTCGCCGGGAACGCCGGCGCGGCCGACGGCAACCTGCTCGCCAACGCCGGCTTCGAGAGCGGCTCGGCGAGCCCCTGGAGCTGTTCCGCCACGACCGGCAGCATCGTCAACACCGTTCCGCGCAGCGGCTCCTACGCGCTGAAGGGTGCCGCGAGCAGCAGTGACACCGCACAGTGCGGGCAGAGCGTCGCCGTGCAGCCCAACACCAAGTACACGCTGAGCGCCTGGGTCCAGGGCCAGTACGTCTACCTCGGCGCCACCGGCAGCGGGGTCACCGACCCGGCCGTCTGGACGCCCGGCGGCGCCGGCTGGCAGCAGCTCTCCACCACCTTCACCACGGGCGCGGCCACCACCAACGTGACGGTCTACCTGCACGGCTGGTACGGGCAGGGCGCCTACCAGGCGGACGACGTCACGCTCACCGGGCCCGGCGGCAACCCGTCCACCCCGCCGCCGACTTCGACCACGCCGACGCCCACGCCCACGCCCACCGGCACGGGGACGCCCACCACCCCGCCGCCGAACGTCGCCGTCCCGGTGGCCCCGTACATCGACATGGGCGCCTGGCCGACCCCGTCGATGCCCGCGATGGCCCAGGCCGGCAACCTGAAGTCCTTCACCATGGGCTTCGTCACCGGCGTCGGCTGCAAGGCCAGCTGGTTCAACGCCTACGACCCGCGCACCGGTTGGGCCAAGGACCAGGTGGACGCGCTGCGCGCGGCCGGCGGCGACGTCAAGGTCTCCTTCGGCGGCGCCAGCGGCACCGAACTCGCCGCCGCCTGCAGCACGGTGGACTCACTGTTCGCCGAGTACGACGCCGTGGTCAAGGCCTACGACCTGCGCTACGTCGACTTCGACATCGAGGGCGCCGCGATCGCCGACACCGCCGCCAACGACCGCCGCTCCGCCGCGCTCGCCAAGCTGCAGAAGGCCAACCCCGGCCTGAAGGTGTCGTTCACCCTGCCGGTGCTGCCGGAAGGGCTCACCGCCGAGGGCGTCGCCATCGTCCGCTCGGCCCGCGACGCCGGTGTGGCCGTCGACCTGGTGAACGCCATGGCGATGGACTACTACCGCAGCGGCGCCGACTACGGCGACGCGGCCGTCCAGGCGGCCCAGGGGCTCTACGGCCAGCTCAAGGCGCTCTACCCGGCGAAGAGCGACGCCCAGCTCTGGGCCGCGGTCGGCATCACCCCGATGATCGGGGAGAACGACGACCACCAGATCTACAACCAGGCGGACGCCCGTCAGCTGGTCGCCTTCGCCCAGCAGCACCACCTCGGCGAGCTGGCCTTCTGGGACGCCACCCGGGACGCGAACGCCTGCACCGGCGCGCTGTTCAAGTGCACCAACATCGCCCAGCAGCCGTACGAGTTCGCGAAGATCTTCGCCCAGTACGCGGGCTGAGCAGGGGCGCGGCCGGTGGCGGTTCCCGGGGCCCGGGGGGGGCTCGGGGAGTCGTCACCGGCCCGCAGAGCCAGGACGCCGCCACCGGCCCGGGGCTCAGGGCGCCGCCACCGCGGGTGAGCGGTCGGCCGCGATCCGCACGGCGAAGGCCGCCAGCGCCGTGCCCATCAGGTACCGGTGGACCCGCTGCCAGACCGGGCGGCGGGCGAAGAAGGCGGACGCCGAGCCCGCCATCAGCACGAAGACCGCGTTGCCGGCCACGCCGACCAGGATCTGCGTCAGGCCCAGCAGCAGGCTCTGCACGGCGACATGGCCGCGGTCCGGCTCGACGAACTGCGGCAGCAGCGACACGTACAGGATCGCGATCTTCGGGTTCAGCAGGCAGGTCAGCAGGCCCATGCCGAACAGCCGGGCCGGCCCGTCGGGCGCCATCTCGCGAGGCGCGAACGCCGAACTGCCGCCCGGTCGGACGGCCTTCCAGGCCAGCCAGAGCAGGTAGCCGGCGCCCGCCAGCTTGATCGCCAGATAGACCTCCGGCACCAGCGCGAACACCGCCGAGATCCCGGCGGTCGCCGCGACCAGGTAGGCCAGGAATCCGACGAAGACGCCCGCCAGCGAGATCAGTCCGGCCCGGCGGCCCTGGGCGACGGAGCGGGAGACCAGGTAGATCATGTTCGGCCCCGGGCTCAGGACCATCCCCGCTTCCAGCACCGCGATCGCGGCTATCGCGCTGAGGCTCACCATCGTGCTCTCCCCGTTCCCCGTCGTGGGCGCGGCCCGAACAGCCGCGATGTCGCAGCACACAGCGCCGCGATCAAGGCCTCATCCTACGAATAATGTGATCTCACTTCTCCGGCGCAGTCGGTACAGTCCCCAGGCATCGCAGCACAGCGCACGAGGGGGCGGACATGACGGTCCAGGACGAGCACACAGCGGTCGACGAAGTCACCGCGGACGAACTGGCCGCCTTCAGCCGCACGCTCGGACGCCTGCGCGCCCTCCCCGCCGACAACCTGGTCCGGCTGCACGCCGAGCGGCAACTGAAGTCCTTCGTCAGCGAGAACCGCAAGCGCCGTCGCCAGAGCGGCAAGGACGAGGCCCGGCAGGCCGACGCCGACCTGCTCGCCGCCACCGCCACCGGCGCACGCGACCGGCGCGAGGACGCGCCGCTGGCCGGCGCCCCGGCCGCCCCGCTCGGCGAACTCCGGCTCGGCCGCCGCTGCTACGTCTGCAAACAGCGCTACCGCCAGGTGGGCACCTTTTACCACATGCTCTGCCCCGGCTGCGCCGCCGACAACACCGCCCGCCGCGCCCTCGCCACCGACCTGCGCGGGCGCCGCGCGCTGCTCACCGGCGGCCGGGTGAAGATCGGCTTCCAGCTCGCCCTGATGATGCTGCGCGACGGCGCCGAGCTGATCGTCACCAGCCGCTTCCCGCACGACACCGTCCGGCGCTTCCACGCCGCCGCCGGCAGCGAGCAGTGGCGTGACCGCCTCACCGTGGTCGGCATCGACCTGCGCGACCCCCGCCAGGTGCTCGGCCTCGCCGAGCACCTGCGCTCCGACGGACGCCCGTTGGACATCCTGGTCAACAACGCCGCGCAGACCCTGCGCCGCCCGCCCGAGTCCTACGCCCTGCTGGCCGCCGGCGAGCGGACCGCGCTGCCCGCCTCCTCCGCCACGGTCGTCCACGCCCCCGGGTTCCGCCCGATGCCCGCGCTCCACACCGCCTGGCCCGCCGCCGAACTCGCCACCGCCGACGGCCCCTCGACGCCCGCACTGCTGCCGGAGCAGGCCGACGAGGCGGGTCTGCTGCCCGACCTCGCACCGGTCAACTCCTGGTCGTCCCGGCTCGGTGCGCTGGACCCCGCCGAGGTGCTGGAGACCCAGCTGGTCAACGCGCTGGCGCCCGCACTGCTCTGCGACCGCCTGCTCCCGTTGCTGCTGGCCTCACCGCACCCCCGCCGTTACATCGTCAACGTCACCGCGGTGGAGGGCCGGTTCGCCGTCCGCAACAAGACCGCCGGCCACCCGCACACCAACATGGCCAAGGCCGCCCTCAACATGCTCACCCGCACCAGCGCCGAGCAACTCGCGGCCCAGGGCGTCCACATGTGCGCGGTCGACACCGGCTGGATCACCGACGAGAACCCGGCCCCCAAGAAGACCAGGCTGGCCGCCGACGGGTTCCGCACCCCGCTCGACATCGTCGACGGCGCCGCCCGCGTCTACGACCCGATCGTCCGCGGCGAGGCCGGCGCGCCGGTGTCGGGCGTCTTCCTCAAGGACTACCGCGAGGCGGCCTGGTGAGCCCGGGCCCTGCCCAGGACGTTGCCGCCAACGCGCCCCCCATCAGCCCGGTTCCGGCCTTCTCTCCGCACAACCAGCCCACCACTGACGACAGTTGTCCGGGCGTCCGTTCCGCCCAGGACCGCCGCGGGTCTGGGCAGGGCGGGCCGATCTCCTCACAATGAGCATGCCATCCTCCTCATCCGGCATGCCACACCCGACGGGGGTACCCGACCGTGTCCGTGACCACGCACGCACCGACCGCAGAGACGCCGACCACGCACGCACCGACCGCACGCGCGCCGATCGGCCGGCGCGCCTTCACCCGGGCCGCCCTGGCGGGCGCCCTCACCGCCGCCGGCCTCGCGGCGGCCGTGCCCCGGGCCACGGCGCTCGGCACCTCGGCACTCGGCGTCCCGGCGGGAGCGGACTGGCTGGGCCCCGTCGACGCCCAGGCCCCGCTCTCCCGGCTCACCCTGCCCGGCACCCACGACAGCTGCGCGCTGTACGGCGGTGCACTGGCGCAGACCCAGACACTCACCCTGCCCGACCAGTTCGCGGCCGGCGTGCGCTTCCTGGACATCCGCTGCCGCGCCGTCGACGGCGTGCTCGCGATCCACCACGGCCCGGTGTTCCAGCAGATCTTCTTCGGCGACGTCCTCAACCACTGTCTGTCCTTCCTCGCCGGGCACCCGGGCGAGACCCTGGTGATGCGGGTCAGGCAGGAGTACTCCACCGTCTCCGACGCCGAGTTCGGCGCGCTCTTCGCCGGCTACCAGGGGCGCTGGCCGGGCCTGTTCTGGACCGAGGACCGTATCCCCCGGCTGGGCGAGGTCCGCGGGCGGGTGGTGCTGCTGGCCGACAACTCCGGCCTGCCCGGCCTGCGCTGGGGCGGGCCCCGGACGGACATCGAGGACGACTACGACATCGGCACCATCTTCGAGCTCAACTCCCGCAAGTGGCCCGAGGTCTCCGCCCACCTGGACGCCGCCCGCACCGCCGGCGACCCGCAGCGGCTGTTCCTCACCTTCACCTCCAGCTCCGGCTGGGGCCTGTGGCCGCGCCAGGCCGCCGACGCGATCACCCCGAAGCTGCGCTCCTACCTCGGTGCCCTCGACCGCCCCGCGCGCCCGGTCCTCGGCACCGTCCCGCTGGACTTCGTCACCCCGGACCTCGCGCGCTCGCTGTACGCGCTCAACTTCGGCACCTGAGGACGCTCGCCCCGCCGGGTCACCCGAGCGCGTCTGGCCACCCGGCCACCGGTCAGGCGCGCCCCGCCCGCCGGGAGCGCGCCCCGGCCCGGGCGACCGGGCCGGCGAGCAGGCCGATCGCCGCCCCGAGGGCGAGCCCGAGCAGGTTGTCCCAGACGTCCTGCGCGTCGCACGCCCGGCCGATCGCGGGGACCACGTACTGGGCGAGCTCCACCGCGAAGGGCAGTACGGCCGCGCCCAGCAGGACGGCGGCCGCCCGGCGCCTGGTCCCGGCCAGCGCGGCGGCGAGGCCGACCGGCGCGAACAGCGCGACGTTCAGGTCCGCGTGCCGCGAGGTCAGCCACTCGCCCGGCGGGCGCAGCCCGGCGCCGCCGAGGGCGCAGTGCCGGACGGCCTCCCGGGAGAGCTCCCGCAACGCCCCCGGGGGGTCGGGCAGCAGGGTCAGCGTCACCACTCCGCCGAGGGCCAGCAGCAGGAGGAACGCGACCGCCCAGTGCGCGCGCAGCAGCCGCCCCACCGGCTGGTTCAGCAGAGCGGCCGGCACCAGCGAGCAGAACAGCCCGGGCCAGAACATCGGCACGGAGCCGAGAACAGCTTTGATCACGCCTGAACGGACGCCTCGAACGCCCGCCCGGTTCTGGCCGCGACGGCCCGGGCGTCCGGGCCCACCCCCGCCGGCGGGCCCGCCCTCCCCCGGCTCATCCCCCCGGCACATCCCGGAGCCTCCAACTTCCGTATATCGCACGACAATCATCTATCTCGCTCGATCGAGCGAACTATCCTCCTTATCCACATTTTTGCCTCCCCATGGGGGAACATCAGCACGTCCGCGCCCGAACGATTTCCGGTCGGGCGGCACCAACTCCGGCCATTGGGATAAGCCCGTGACTACCTCCGCCCCCGTGTGGGACTGCCCCTTCAACCACACCGAAGGCCTGGAGTTCGACCCCCTCCTCAAGCAACTGCTCACCGAGGACCCGGTCGCCAGGATCCGGCTGCCGCACGGCGAGGGCGAGGCCTGGCTGGCCACCCGCTACGAGGACGTCCGCGTCGTCACCACCGACCGCCGCTTCAGCCGCGCCGCCGGCATCGGCCGGGACCTCCCCCGCATGACGCCCGCCCCGATCGCCCAGGTCGAGTCGATCAACCTGATGGACCCGCCCGCCCACAACCGGCTGCGCCGCCTGGTCGCCAAGGGGTTCACCAACCGCCAGGTCGAGCAGCTGCGGCCGAAGACCCAGCGGACCGTCGACGGCTTCCTGGACGGGATGGAGGAGCACGGCTCACCCGCCGACTTCGTCCACCACCTCGCGAGCCGGCTCCCGCTCGTCACCATCTGCGAGCTGCTCGACATCCCCGAGGAGGACCGCGCCGAGCTGCGCGGCCACGCCGTCGCGATGATGTCGATGGGCCCCGGCAGCGGCGACGGCCAGGTCCGCGCCAAGGCCGCGCTGCGCGCCTACTTCTCCGAGCTGACCGCCGCCCGCCGCCGCTCCCCCGGCGAGGACTTGATCAGCGCCCTGGCCACCGCCCGGGACGAGGAGGAGCTGCTGGACGACCAGGAGCTCGCCGTGATGGCCATGGTCCTGCTGGTCACCGGCCACGACACCAGCACCTACCAGCTCAGCAACATCACCTACACCCTGCTCACCCACCCCGAGCAGCTCGCCAGGCTCCGCGCCCAGCCGGAGCTGCTGCCGCGCGCCATCGAGGAGCTGCTCCGCTTCATCCCGTTCCGCCAGGGCGTCGGCATCGCCCGGGTCGCCACGGAGGACGTCGAGCTCGGCGGGCAGCTGATCAGGGCCGGCGAGGCCGTCCACGTGTCCTACCTGGCCGCCAACCGCGATCCGGAGATGTTCGAGCGGCCCGACGAGCTGGACCTCGACCGCGGCTCGGCCAACCACATGGCCTTCGGCTACGGCACGCACCACTGCGCCGGTGCCCACCTGGCCCGGATGGAGCTCCAGGTGGCCATCGGCAGCCTGCTGCGCCGCTTCCCGGACCTGCGGCTCGCCGTGCCGGCCGCGGAGCTGGACTGGCGGACGGGGTCGATCTGGCGCTATCCGCAGACCCTGCCGGTCGCCTGGTGACCACCTCCCCGCCGCGCCGGCCCGGCGCCCGTCCGACGCACCCGTAGGCCCTCCAGGGGAGACCCGAATCCATGGCAACACTCTGCCGACCCGCCGTCGCCGTCCCCGAGCACGTCATCACCCTGGAGCAGACCCTCGACCTGGCCCGCAGCCTGCACGCCGACCACCCGCAACTCGGCCTGGCACTGCGCCTGATCGAGAACACCGGGGTCAGGACCAGGCATCTGGTCCAGCCCATCGACGAGACCCTGCGCCACCCCGGCTTCACCACCCGCAACGCGGTCTACGAGCGGGAGGCCAAGCGCAGGGTGCCGGAGGTGGTCGAACGCGCCCTCGGGCACGCCGAGTTGTCCGCCCGCGAGATCGACCTGATCATCTACGTGTCCTGCACGGGCTTCATGATGCCCTCGCTGACCGCCTGGCTGATCAACAGCATGGGATTCCGCTCCGACACCCGCCAGGTGCCGATCGCCCAGCTCGGCTGCGCGGCCGGCGGCGCCGCCGTCAACCGGGCGCACGACTTCTGCCGCGCCTACCCCGGCGCCAACGTCCTCATCGTGGCCTGCGAGTTCTGCTCGCTCTGCTACCAGCCCGCCGACCTCGGCGTCGGCTCGCTGCTCTCCAACGGCCTGTTCGGGGACGCCGTCGCCGCCGTCGTGATGCGCGGGCGCGGCGGCACCGGCGTGCACATCGAGCGCAACGGCTCGCACCTCGTCCCGCACACCGAGGACTGGATCTCCTACGGCGTCAAGGACACCGGCTTCCACTTCCAGCTCGACAAGCGCGTCCCCGGCACCATGGAGATGCTCGCCCCCGCCCTGCGCACCCTGGCCACCGAACACAGCTGGGACGTCTCCGGCCTGGGCTTCTACATCGTGCACGCCGGCGGGCCACGGATCCTCGACGACCTCTGCCACTACCTCAACCTGGAGCCCGCCGCCTTCCGCTTCAGCCGCGCCACCCTCACCGAACGCGGCAACATCGCCAGCGCGGTGGTCTTCGACGCCCTCGCGCGGCTCTTCGAGGAGGGCGGGGTCGCGGACGGCACCCACGGCCTGATCGCGGGATTCGGACCGGGCATCACCGCCGAGATCTCCCTGGGCAGTTGGGCGGGCGTCCCGATCGAGGCCACCATCCCCCGCCGCCCCCGGGCCATCGACGCCGCGGACCTCGCACTCGTCCAGGCGACGACGCCCCTGCTGCGTCCGGCCGGGACTACGATCACCGAATGACCGATACCACGGACCGGCCGGACACCTCCGACAGAGCGGCCCAACTGGCCGCACGCTTCCCCGCGTTGCACGCGCCGCAGTACTGGACGTGGGGCCGCTACGACGCACAGTTCTCCACCGCGATGCCGCCGGACGAGCTCATCACCAACATCCACCTGGTGGGCTTCTCCGGCGGGCAGGTGGTGCTCTGCCGGGACGACCGCGACCACTGGTTCCTGCCGGGCGGGACGCGGGAGAACGGCGAGTCGATCGAGTCCTGCCTGGTCCGTGAACTGCGTGAGGAGGCGGGCGCGCGCCTGCTCGGCGAGCCGGCCTGGCTGGGGGCCCACCGCTGTGTGACGGACAACCCGGAGCCGTACCGGCCGTGGCAGCCGCACCCCGAGAAGGCCTGGCTCTGGGGCTGGGCGGAGGTGGCGGTGGAGTCCGCCCCGACCAACCCGGCCGACGGCGAGCAGGTGGTCGAGGTCCGGGCGGTGGAGCCGGCCGAGGCCCAGCGACTGCTGATCGACAGCCATGACAACTGGTGGGGCGAGCTGGTCGGGCTGGCCGTGGAGCTGCGCGGGCGGGCGTCCGCCGGCTGAGGGCGCGCCCCGGTACCGTGCGCCGGCCCGCGCGCCGGTGCTGCACACCGCTCCCGCGCCGCGGAGGAGATCCTGACCCGGGGAACGACGGACGTACGGCGGGGGGGGGGGGGGGACCGGCCCCCCCCCCCCCCCCCCACCGCA